>CAJUGR010000064.1 GCA_910586285.1 uncultured Erysipelotrichaceae bacterium | reverse complement strand
GGCAAAAAGAACAAATGATTTTGCTTCGGCAGTTAGCTGTACAGCAGTTGCAGATATTAGAAACTGTTAGTCTAAATCATTTGCCAAAATTAGGAAATGCTTCATAACAAGATATTTTCACCAATTTTATTGGAAAATAAATGACATAAGTCTGTATGGGGCTAGTGCAATCGGTGCTGATATCAATGAATCCACAATGGAAGAGGTTATTTTAATGGGTTCTTTGATGAACACTATGGATTGGATGTATGGAAATGGATTGGGAAATAATGTTTTTTCGAATCACTCATCTCTTTTTAAATCATCGGATGTAAACGGATTCCTTACTATTATGTAGATATGAATACGGATGAACCAATTAATGAGATGAAGGAAGGGTATGAATGGAAACTTTCGAGCATAAGAAAACGGTTGGATTTGCTCGTATATTATATTGTATAGATAAAAAAGATGTATGTAGAGTTGTTACACCACTGTAAGAGTTATGCTTATGATATCCGGTTGTCATTTGATGTTTTTTGTGAGGTTAAAAAAGTGTCAATATTGGGGAAATAAATACAGTCTAGCTGGCAATTCAATTTGAAGCAAATGGGTAAAAAATGAAACTTGACATAGCGTGTCATCTTTTTTATGTTATCATGTTATTAAAGGAGCTAACTAAATAAAAGTCAAGTAGTTTATATGAAAAAGTTTGAAAATAGAAAATTACTTAAGTTAGCGTTATTTGTTCTTTGAAAAGTGAATAAGATTGTATTTAAAGCATTATGAAAACAACCTACCTAGGTCAATTGACTATTCAGTTATAGAGAAAGGAAAGTTACCTCAATAAAGTAGGATCAAATTGTTGATTTGTAATCAACAAGTGGTAAATCACTCTAAGAAGTTTACGAACACAGTGTCCTTGGGCACAGCGATGGCCTTTCCCTTGAGAAATTTTCTTATTATAATATTTTTGAAAAACTTCATTATGCCTAATAACAGGAGTAATGATTTGATAAAGTGTTTTTCTTAAATATTTAGAACCTTTCTTGGTAATAGCCATGTGTTCAGCCCGATATTGACTGGATTCATACTCTCTAGGAGCCACTCCGGCAAATTTTATAACTTTTGATAGGTTATCATAGTTGCATATCTCTCCTAATTCAGATAAAATAGAAGTACCAGAGAAATGAGAAATCCCTGGAATGGTAAGGATAGGAGAGTTGACTTGGACAGAGAACTCTTCTATTTTTTTATCAATTTCAGAAATTTGTTCATTGATCAGTTCTATATGGGCTACAAGGTGTTTGATGTTAAGTACTTCTGCCATAGAGGCAAAACCTACAGAAGCTTTCGCAGTATCTTTAAGCTTTTCGGGAGAAAGAGAAATACGATTACCTTTGCCTATGGTTTCAAAGCATTTACGAAGTGTACGAATATCGGTGTGAGCGATATTATCAGCACTGCCAAATGTTTTCAAAATGTTCATGTACACAGTTCCATACTTTGATTTAAAAAGCGAGTTGAATTCAGGAAATGTAAGATCCAATGCACGTTGAAGACGATTGGAATATACATTCTTCTGTTCTTTCAAATTATGGTGCTGGCGAGTCAACTGCTTCATTTCGTAATATTTGAAGTTATTTGGGGTGATAAGGCGATAGAGCTTCTTTTTATGGGGATTGGAAGCCAAGACATCACAGATAGTAATGGTATCCAGTTTATCGTTTTTGGAGGCACTGCCTTGACGTTTGCGTTCAAAATCAGTGATAGAAGGATTCATTAAAGCGATGGTGAAATTCTTGTCCAATAAGAATCGCAACAAAGCAAAATGATAATGGCCAGTATCTTCCATACCGATTAAGAGTTTATCAATAGGGTAAGGAGATAGGGAATGAATCAAGAAATTGAAACCATCTTGATTGTTTTCAAAAAAAGTTGGTTGAACGAGATCTTCACCGGTATCATAGTTAATGATACCGAAGCAATGATTAAGTTTACCAATGTCAATGCCAACATGAATCATAAAAAAATGTCCTCTCTTTCGTTAAAGTGAAGTGTTAAGAACCACAAACCTTAATCCATAAAACCTGGTGCAAAATACGAATTCAAAGACTCATCTAACTAATCAGTATTTTGGAATAAGGGGTGGTAAGATCCTCCTTGAAGTAGTCAAAGCCACAGGTAATAAGAATACAAATCCACATTCACATATTCATATTTTACAAATAACAACAACCGTAATCAACCACGGTTATAAAGGTTGATAGAAAGGAAGTGTATATTGTAAGAATGACTACTTAGATGAGTCTATTACAATATACCAGGTTATGAAGATGCAGGAAAGTAGGCTATTTAGAATGATGTACCATTTAATTGAAAAGGGTCAGGCAACAGCACCGGAGTTAGCCGAAAAGCTTGAAGTTTCGGTTAGAACGATATATCGTGATGTGGATGCCTTAAGCGGCGCCGGTATCCCGATTTATGCAGAGGCAGGCAGAAACGGCGGAATTCGTTTGATGGATGGTTTTGTTTTACATAAAGCCATGCTGTCGGAGGATGAAAAGCAGGAAATTCTTACAGCATTGCAGAGTATAAATATGATACAAAATATCAATGATAGCCAAACATTACAGAAACTTTCCGCAATTTTTAATCTTAACTCGCAAGACTGGCTTGAAGTAGATTTTTCAAGATGGGGAAATCAGGTAACCGATAACGATAAGTTCGAGTTATTGAAATCGGCTGTAATTCAGCAAAAAAGCATAAAAATGAAATATGCAGGATCCGATGGGAAAACCAGTGAAAGAATTGTTCAGCCGTTGAGAATTACATATAAATCTATGTCGTGGTATTTAAAAGCGTATTGTACATCGAAACAGGATTATCGTATTTTTAAGTTGAGTCGTATAATAGAATTAGAGGTAATGCCGAACACCTTTTCTAAGCGTTTAATTCCGGAAACTCATGAAGATTTGGGGCAAAATTATCAAAGGATTGTACTTAAATTTCCACAAAATATGTCATATCGCGTTTATGATGAATTTGATAATACACAAGTAAAACAACAAGAAAACGGAGACTTGATTGTTTCTGTAAAAATGCCGGAGGATGAATGGCTGATGGGCTATTTACTGTCATTCGGAGCGAAAGTAGAAATCATAGAGCCGCTTTATCTAAAAAAGGTCATAGCTGAAGAAGCAAAAAAAATTTATAAAAAAAATAAATCATGACATATGGTGTCAAGATTTGTGCAGTATAATAAGATTGTAAATATTTTGAAAGCGAGGACTTTACGATGAAATTTGAATGGAGAAAGCAGGAGAAAGAATTATACGGAGTAAAAACAACGCCATCTCTTGTTAATGTTCCTACCCAAAAATATGTTACTCTTTCCGGTATGGGCAATCCAAATGATAAACTTTTTTCCGAAAAGGTGTCGGCTTTATTTTCAGTAGCTTATAAGATTAAAATGCTGTACAAACAATCCATCGAGGTAAATCAAGAAATAAATGATTATTCAGTATATCCCTTAGAAGGGGTATGGAGCAAAATCTTTGAAAAGGATGAACTGATAAAAGATGAATTACAATACATCATTATGATACGTCAGCCAGATTTTATTACCAAAGAAATATTTGATCAGGCGTTAGAAACCGTTAAGAGAAAGAAAGATAATCCACATCTTGCAAATATTTCTTTTGAAACAATCTGTGATGGTAAGTGTATTCAAATATTACATAAAGGATCATTTGATGATGAACCAGTGTCATTTGAGATTATGGATAGATATTGTTTAGAACACGGCTACAAGCGTATGGAAAAAAAGCATCGTGAAATTTATTTGAACAACGCCAACCGCACAGAAAAAGACAACCTAAAGACAATACTAAGATTCAAAGTTATGGATACCAACCAATGATATATTATATTTATGAAATAGAAAGGGAACTGAACATGAGCAGACCAAGAACAAAAACAGATTTATTAGCCACGGCAACATCAAACTATGAAAAACTAAGCACAATTATTATCGGATTGACAGAAAAAGAAATATCAACATCTTTTGATTTTTTAGGTGATGAAAAAAAGAAGGAAGCGCATTGGAAAAGGGATTTAAATCTTCGTGATGTTTTAATCCACCTTTACGAATGGCATCAGCTTTTAATAAACTGGGTACGCTCGAATCAAAATGGCGACAATCAACCATTCATCCCTACGCCTTATAATTGGAAGACATACGGAGAAATGAATTTAGAGTTTTGGCAAAAGCATCAATCCACATCATTGGAAGACGCAAAAGCTATGCTGGAAAAATCTCATGCCGAAGTCTTGAAGTTAGCGGAAGCATTTACAAATGAAGAGCTGTTTTCTAAAGGCGTTTACAAATGGGTTGGCGGCAGTACCTTGGGTTCGTATTTTGTCAGTGTTACCGCGAGCCATTACGATTGGGCAATAAAAAAACTAAAAGCACATAAGAAAAATTGTGCTGCCGTGTGAGGTGTTAAAGAATGCACTTTGTGAAAGCAAAAGGGATATTATCTTCAAAAAACGGAATGAACTTATATCGTGGCTGTTCTCACGGGTGCATTTATTGTGACTCCAGAAGTAAATGTTACCATATGGAACACGATTTTGAAGACATTGAAGTAAAAGAAAATGCGATTGAATTGTTGGAATACGCTCTTACGCATAAACGCAAAAAATGTATGATCGGCACCGGTTCAATGACGGATCCATATATTCCTTTGGAAACGGAATTGAAATATGTTAGAAAAGTATTGCATTTGATATATGAGTATGGGTTTGGATTTACGGCCATTACAAAGTCCGATCGGGTTCTGCGGGATTTAGACCTTTTGCAGAAAATAAACGAAAAGACAAAATGCGTTGTACAAATGACTTTAACTACTTGTGATGAAGATTTGTGCAGAAAAATTGAACCGAATGTGAGTACAACCAAAGAACGCTTTGAGGTATTGAAAAAGCTGAGAGATGCAGGTATTCCTACGGTTGTGTGGTTATCTCCGATCTTGCCTTTTATCAACGATACCGAAGAAAATATTTCCGGTATCTTGGATATGTGTATCGAGGCTAAAGTCTATGGTATTATATGTTTTGGCATGGGATTAACACTTCGTGAAGGAAACAGAGAGTTTTTTTATGAGCAGTTAGATCGACAATTTCCACAATTAAAAGAAAAGTATATCCGAATATATGGACATCAATATATGGTTGTGAGTCCTAACAATCGAAAATTAATGAAGTTATTTCATCAGAAATGCGATGAAAACGGAATTGTTCATAATAACAATCAGATATTTCAGTATTTGCAAGCTTTTGAAGAGAAACAGTCGGTACAGCAATTGAGTTTATGGAGTATAGGAGAAAATAAGAATGACGGATATTGAGTTGTAATTGAAAATCGTTTTGCATTATTTAAATATAATCTCAATTTTAATTTTAAAAGGGCTTCATAACTGATTCATGATTAAGGGGATATATGGAATTACTGCATATACTAAATGGCTATGAATCCGCATTGATCACCCGAATCCCTTCCTGATTTAATTCCGCAGTAACGGCGTCGTCGATTCCCTGATCAGTAATCACCGTTGTAATACTATCCTGTACATTCAGCGGAACCGTCCCATGCTTCGTAAACTTCTCACTCTCGGTCAACACAACAATGCTCTCCGCCTGCACGGCCATATCACGGACCGCCTGCGCCCTTAACTGATCCCGATTGGTAAACCCGCTCTTTTGGCTATAGCCATCCGTACCAATAAAAAACAAATTCACACAAAAATTCTGGACACATTGACGAATCATCGGCCCGACCATAATCTGTGCATCATGATCATAAATCCCACCCAAAAGCAATATTTGAAAATTACACTTATTGCGAATAAAATCGGCAATAAATGCGCTATTAGTAATAATACTTAAATCCCTTTTGGTATCGGCAAGCGTATCTGCCAACAAAGCACAGCAACTTCCGCTTTCAATCATGACCGTATCACCATCCGATACCAACTGCGCCGCACAAGCGGCGATTTTCTTTTTCATTTCATAATGATAAGCAATGCGTCCGCTGGTATTATCACGGCTGCGTAAAGCCGCATAACCATGTGCGCGAACGATAATTCCCTTATGCTCCAGATCATCCAAATCCTTACGCATGGTAACCTGTGAAACCCCCAATCGCTTTGCCAACTGTGAAACTTCCAGTCTTTGCTCTTCCATTAACAATTCCAATATTTGATTCGCTCGTTTTGTCATATTCCTACCTCATACTTAGCGATGAACCTCGCTGCCATTTATGTAACCTTTTAAAAGCCTTGCTTGTTTAAAAGAATGCGTGAATTCCTGCTTGTACCAATACATCCTGAAATGATTTTACATCCGTCTCATGCAGAGCGGGAACATCAGCGTAGGCATACGATTGATGCAACATTTCATATTTCTTTTCCCCAAACTGATGAAACGGTAACAGTTGTACCGAATTGGCCTTTACTTCCTTCAATCGTTGGGCAAATCCCTTTGCATCCGCTTCACTGTCATTAAAACCGGGAATAATCGGCAGGCGGGGAAGAACCTCGTGACCCATCGCAATCAAATACTTCATATTTGCCAGAATTTGTTCGTTGGTTACCCCGGTGCCTTCCTTATGCTTTTGTGCGTCCCAATGCTTGATATCGAACAGAAACAAGTCCACATAGGGACGAACGACATCCAACAGTTGTCTATCCACATATCCGGTGGTTTCAATCGCTGTATGAATCCCTTCCTCCTTGCATGCCTTCAACAGCGCTGATGCAAACTCCGGCTGCGTCAATGCTTCTCCTCCGGATAATGTAACACCGCCACCGCTTTCCTCATAGAACATTCGATCTTGAAGACAAACCTTCATGACCTCCTCTAAACTCTGCTTTTTACCCTCACTTTTTAACGCTGAGCCGGGACATTGATCCACACAGGTCAGGCATCCTTGACATTGATCATGATGGATGACAATATCTTGCCCATCCATGGTGATTGCCTGAGCAGGACAATGTGAAATACAGCTTTGGCAACGGTGACATTGTTTTTGATCCCATAGAATTTGCGTCTTACTTACTTGACTTTCGGGATTGGCACACCATCGGCAACGAAGCGGACATCCCTTGAAAAAAATGACAGTCCGAATCCCCGGTCCATCATGAATACTGAACTTTTGAATATTAAAGATGATTCCTGAATTGACAGACTCACTCATAAGCACTATTCCTCCCTAATAATTGATTATCGTTTTCATCACTATTCTACCATAAAACATTTCGTGTGTAAACGCAAAAACTTACGAATGAAAGTAAAAAATATTTTGTGCGAAAGTATTGACATCCTGTGAGGAACTGATTATGATAATACTAACAAGAGAAAAAAGATGTTTAAGGCTCAAGGAGGCAACTTATGAACAACTACTTTGGTGAATTAACACCCCGAATGCAACGCTTTCGAGAAGCATTGGTTAACGTAACCCCGCGTATCTGTGTAGAACGGGCGATGATTACCACAGAAACCTACCGTGAAAATCAAGATCAGCCGTTGGCGATCAAACGAGCATTGATGCTGAAAAACGTGTTGGAGAAAATGTCCATTTATATAGAGGATGAAACACGCATCGCCGGCAATCAAGCAAGTGCCAACCGCAGTGCGCCAATTTTCCCTGAATATGCGATGAAATGGGTTATTGACGAATTGGATGAATTTGAAAAGCGTGATGGAGATGTCTTTACGATCAGCGAAGAAGATAAACAAAAATTACGGGATATTGCGCCATTTTGGGAGCATAATACGCTGCTGGATCGTGGACTGGCTGCTTTCCCACCCCATTCCAAACAATACTATGATTTGGGCATTATCAAATCAGAAGGAAATATCACATCGGGAGACGGGCATTGTGCCATTGATTACGGCAAGCTGTTGCGCTTGGGTTTAAAAGATTATGAGCGGCGAACCAAGGAAAAACTAGAAACACTTGATTTAACCGATTATCATAATATTCAAAAGAGTTATTTCTACCGCGCCATTTTGATTGTCTTAGAGGCAACGCGTAACTTTGCCCTTCGTTATGCAAAATTAGCAGCTTCCATGGTGGAAACGACAACAGATGAACAAAGGAAAGAAGAATTGGGCGAGATGAGCCGGATTCTAAAAAAGGTTCCTTATGAACCGGCCGATACATTTCAAGAGGCACTTCAAAGCATTTGGATTGTTCATTTGGCGATGCAAATTGAATCCAATGGTCACAGCTATTCCTATGGTCGTATGGATCAGTATTTGAATCCGTATTATGAAAACGATCTGAAAAAGGGACTCATCGACGAAGCAGAAGCATGTGAACTGATGTGTAACTTATGGATGAAAACCTATACAATCAATAAAATACGTTCTTGGAGCCATACGCAATTTTCTGCCGGTTCACCGTTATATCAAAACGTCACCATTGCAGGACAAACTACGGATGGTGAAGATGCGACCAATGCGATGTCATGGCTCATTCTTAAGAGTGTGGCGCAATGCCATCTGGTACAACCTAACTTAACCGTACGTTTTCATAACGGCTTATCTGATGCATTCATGAAAGAATGTATTGAAGTAGTTCGTTGCGGTTTTGGTATGCCGGCCTTTAACAACGATGAGATCATCATCCCCAGCTTTATCGAAAAGGGTGTAGCGAAAGAAGACGCATACAATTACAGTGCGATCGGCTGCGTGGAAACTGCGGTACCCGGTAAATGGGGCTATCGCTGTACCGGTATGAGTTTTTTGAACTTTCCCAAAGCACTGCTCATTGCGATGAATGATGGCGTGGATCCGGCTTCCGGGATTAAACTGTGTGAAGGAATCGGTCATTTCCGTGAGTTTACCGGTTTTGATCAAGTTTTACAGTGTTGGGATAAAGTCGTTCGGGAGATGTGCCGTCAATGTACAATCATCGATGCAACCTGTGATATGGTACTCGAACAAGATACGGCGGATGTACTTTGCTCGGCGCTGACAGATGATTGTATCGAGCGTGGTTTGAATATGAAAGAGGGCGGTACAGTTTACGATTTTATCAGCGATCTGCAAGTCGGCATTGCCAATTTGGCCGATAGTCTGGCGGCTATGAAAAAAGTAGTCTTTGAAGATAAAAAGATCACTCCGGCTCAGCTATGGGATGCTTTAGAGTCTGACTTTAACGGCAGCGAAAACGAACAGATTCGGGAAATGCTGATCGCAGCCCCCAAATACGGTAACGATGATGACTATGTCGATCAGTTGATCATTGATGCTTATGAAGTTTATATTGACGAGATGAAAAAATATCATAACAATCGTTATGGTCGCGGTCCGATCGGCGGAATCTATTATGCGGGAACCTCCTCCATTTCGGCTAACGTCCCTCAAGGAGCCGGAACCTTGGCTACCCCGGATGGCCGCAAAGCAGGGGAAGCACTGGCGGAAGGATGCTCTCCCAGTCACGGTGCGGATAAAAACGGACCGACTGCCGTATTCAAAAGCGTATCTAAATTACCAACCCATGAGATCACCGGCGGTGTGTTATTAAATCAGAAGGTCACACCACAGATGTTACAAAAAGAAGAAAATAAACAAAAACTGATTTATTTACTGCGTACCTTTTTCCATCGTCTGCACGGTTACCATGTACAATTTAATGTTGTAAGCCGTGAAACGATGCTGGACGCCCAGATTCACCCGGAAAATCATCGCGATTTAATTGTTCGCGTTGCCGGATATAGTGCTTTCTTCAATGTATTATCCAAAAAGACGCAGGATGATATCATCGAGCGAAGTGAACAATCCTTGGGATAGAAAAACATTCATTCTTAAACTTCTCTGCCTCCATTCATGGTAAATCAACTTTGAATTTGCATGATGGGACATATAAAATGCCAAAAAATGTATTTGATTATGAAATAATGAATGCTTTTTATCGGGAAATGCGTTATAATGAATACAGTTATGTATAGATGAGAAGCATATGGGAGGTTTATGATGTATAACGAAGAAATGATAATGGATGTAGAAGATTTTGATGAAGACATCAAATTACGAAAACAATTAATTGAAGAGGCCAAACAAGTAGCGGCTTCTGATGATCGCAATTTGGTTCATAAAGAAATCAATCGTCTGAAACGGCAATGGAAACGAATTCCGTTTCGGGACAGTGCTTATGAAAATGAATTGAGTGAAGAATTCGATGCGGCAATGGATGGTCTGTACAGCATTCGTAATGAGGGCTATCAAGGCAATGAAGAACGAAAACGGGAACTGATTGCGAAGGCCAGAGAATACGCCAAAAGTGATCAGATTCGCGAAGCCGGCGAACAGATGAATGAATTGATGAATGAGTGGAAAACCATCGGCAGCTCCGGTAAAGAAACGGATGATGCTTTGTGGGAGGAATTCCGCACAGAACGGCAGAAATTCTTTGACCGGCGGCGTCAGTATTGGGATGATCGCAAGGTACAGTTTGCCAATGCTAAGGAAATCAAGCAGGAATTGATTGCCAAGGCCAAAACATATGAGGATTCTCAGGATTGGCAAAAGACCAGTGAAGCATTGCGCGGTCTTATGGAAGAATGGAAGGCAGCAGGTAGTGCCGGGAAAGAATATGAAGACAAATTGTGGAATGAATTCAATGAAAGCCGTCAGGCATTCTATGATCGTCGTAATCAGTATTATGAGGAACTGCATGAAATACAGAAACAGCGTTTACAACAAAAAAGAGAATTGATTTCACAAGCCAAAGCGATTTTGGATGAACAGCTGTTTCAAAAAGAACACACTGCTAAGATGAAAGAACTCGGCGTTGAATGGAAAAATATCGGTTCTTGCGGAAAAGGCAAAGACGATGAAGTATGGGCAGAGTTTCGCTCGGTAATGGATCAATACTTTGATTCACTGAAAGCGATGAATGAGCAAAAACATGCCCAATGGCGGCAGCGTATGAGTGAAATTCGCAATCGCAAACAGGAACTGATCCAGGATCAGAAACGTCAAATTAAGCGGATGGAAGATGAAATCATCGGCTTATTGGGAGAACGTGCTATTGCGGATATGGAAGATCGTATTGAAGATAAAAAAGATTTTATCGCCGAATTAGAAAACGAAGTGGCAGAGTTGGAACAGCGATTGAATGATGATCAGCGCAAAGAGGAAGCATAAACTTAGAAGTAATATTAAAAATTCTGTGTATTCTTTCACAGACAGCTGGAAATGAAAAAGGCGATTCGTCCATACGGATGGATTGCCTTTTATTGCGAAGCGAATACCACATGCTATGCATGTGGTAAAAGAAGTTATACTG
>CAJUGR010000063.1 GCA_910586285.1 uncultured Erysipelotrichaceae bacterium | reverse complement strand
TAAATAATTTCTCTTCCATGTAAAACATAATAAAAGCAGAAAGAGATCCTTCTGCTATTTCATCCATTAAATCTTATTTATTGTTTAACCAATGCCATTATTCGATCGGCAAGAACACTGAACGGCATAGTTTGAAGCCAAACCTTTCCCGGTCCGCGTAAGGTTGCCAAAAACATTCCTTCTCCGCTGAAGAATTTGTTTTTTAGTCCTTTTACTGTCGTGATATCGAAAGTAACCGATTCTTCAAAACAGGCAATATATCCCTGATCCACTTGCAACACCTCTCCCGGTGCCAGTACTTTTTCCTCAATCGCTCCATCAATCTCTAAAAACACCATACCTTTACCGGATAACTTTTGTAAGATAAATCCTTCACCGCCAAAAAATCCGGCTCCCATCCTTTTATGAAAATACGTTTGTAAGGACACCGTTTCTTCTGATACCAAGAAGGCATGTTTCTGCACGATCAACGACTTATCACCATACAGTTCCACCGGCATGATATTACCGGGAAAGCTGGATCCGAAAGCAATTTGTGCGCCTTCTCTGGGGCTGGTGTAGGTAGTCAAAAAGAGTGATTCACCGGATAATACTCGACCCAGACCTTTTAATAATCCGCCCTGTGTACTGCTTTCCATTTGGAAACCGTCATCCATCCAGCACATACCGCCTGATTCCGTAATCATTTTTTCTCCCCTTGACAGCGCACATACCACAACCGGCAATTGCCCGCCGATAATTTTATATTGCATCAGTTCTCCTCCTTATGTTCTATGTTATTCGGTTTGAATCGTCTTAATGACTATGCTTCTTGTACCACCGCAAAATATTTCCGTTTACCGCGCTTGATTAAGGTCATTCCATTACCGATCGCATTTGCCCGGCAGATGATCATTGCCGGATCGCTAACCTTATCCCCGTTCACTTGAATCGAACCGGCGTTAACCAAATCACGTGCTTCCCGCTTGCTGGAAGTGATTTTGGCCTGAACCAATGCATCCAATATCGGTAATTGATCCGGAATTATGCGCTTTTCAAACCCGTCCAATGCATCCATTAATTCATCTTTATTTAACTCTTTGATGTTACCTGTAAACAGGCAATTCGTGATTCGCAGAGCCTTTGCCAATTCCTCATCACCATGCAGCGTCTGTACCACTTCAACTGCCAATGCCTTTTGTGCTTCTCGTTTATGCGGTTCCGTTTTCACTTTTTCTTCCAGTGCTTCAATTTCTTCCCGATGTAAGAACGTCAAGCGCTTCAAATATTCAATGACTTTACTATCTTCCGTATTCACCAAAAACTGATACAATGCATAAGATGAGGTCTTCTCTTTATCCAACCATACGGTACCACTCTCGCTCTTGCCGAACTTCGTTCCATCCGCCTTAGTAATTAACGGCATGGTCAAACCGTAACATTTGACATCGACACCATGCTTCTTACGGATCAAATCCAAACCGGATGTAATATTACCCCACTGATCTTGACCACCTAATTGTAAACGGCAATTATAAGTCTCATACAGATGCAGGAAGTCCAAAGACTGCAGAATCATATATGAGAATTCCGTATAACTGATGCCCGTTTCCAAACGTCGACGCACTGTATCTTTATTAATCATCGTGTTGATATTAAAATGCTTTCCATAATCACGTAAAAAATCAATGACCGTAATATCCTTTGTCCAATCTAAATTGTTTACCATCTGGAAACCGAAAACACTTTGAATCTGTTTACTTAAGCATTCATAATTGTGCTGTAAGACTTCCTTCGTCAACATATTGCGCTCACCGCTGGCTTTAGGATCACCGATAAAACCGGTAGCGCCGCCCACCAGCATAATCGGATGATGTCCGGCTTCTTTCAAACGCTTTGCCGTCAACAAGGAGGAATAATGTCCGATATGCAGACTGTCACCGGTCGGATCCGTTCCGATATAAAAGGTTAACTCCCCGTCATTTAATTCTGCTTCCAACTCCGAATTGGTCACATTGTCGATCAATCCGCGCCATTTCAATTCATCAAATAATTTCATATTCTTCTCCTTTACAAAAAAAGCGTCCTCATTCCAAGGACGCTGATTTGGCGTGGTACCACCTTAGTTCATCATGACTTCATGATGCTCTCTCTGCCCATAACGCGAGCATATCGTTCCTGTTTTGGCAGGAAAGCTAAAAGGTGTATTCACTGATTCGCTCGGATGATTCACACCAACCATCATCTCTCTGTATCGATCTCGTCAGTTACTCTGTCTTCTCAACGCTTCATACGATGTTTAGTATAGAGATTTTTTAAGAAAAGTCAAGTCCTTTCCGCGCATTCTATCATCTTGCTGCTTCAGGCAATGTAACATCGAAAGTAATCGTGTCTCCGTTTGTATCAGATACATTGGAAATGACAATCCCCGAATTACTGCCATCACTGAAATAAATCGTATCAGCCAATGTATCGGAACTGTATCCGGGCACTTCACTTAAGGAACGTCCCAAAGAATTCTGTGCCCCATGATCGGATGATAATGCCGCATCAAATAAACCGAGATCATGGGTTGTGCCATTCTCTGCCGCATTGATACTAGTAATACCCGGCCGAAAAATATACACTTCATCAGAAGGTCCAAACATATTGCCACAATGCGTTAAACGGCCGTTATTGCGATTGGAACAGTACTTCACGATCGCTTTCTCCGGATTCTTATAATTTGCCGCCAGGTTGATGCGGTATACGATCAATCCGCTGCCCGGCAGTTTTTCATCCCATCCGCTTCTTTTGCGATATTCCACCATAAAATATTCATCTTCTGCTTTGACATTGATTCCGGCATCCACCTTAATGATTGCCGCCATCGTTCCCTCTTTCGTATAATCAAGCTGTTTTAGTTCCACATTTTGGGTGCTTTTCGTAATCATCAGCGGATCACTCAGCTGTTCTGCCCACGGGCTGTATGTATAATTTGTATAATACAGCGGATTTTGGGGCAAATCCGTAATGGTATTATCCATAATATCCCACTGTCCTAACGGATCCCCTTTACGCTCATTGCTTTCCAGTGATACAAAATCATCATTTTCATACTTATAATTATGATACATATCCGGGAAGCCGTATACATGAAGCAATTCATGAGCAATAACACCCAAGTCTACACGTTTTGCGAAAATTCCGGTGCGACCGATCGGATCCTCGTTTTCATCATCGCCGCTGAGGACTACGATATAATCGTGAACCGCAAGCTCCCCATCCATACAGGAAATCTTCGGGGAATCCTTCAGTGCAAATTGATGCGGCCAAAGTAAATTATATTCATCCTGCTTATTTCCGCGTAGTAAAAAAGTGATGTTATCAATATAGCCATCCTGGTTCGTATCCAGCTCTGCCGTAGTCTTATTAGCCATGGAGCAGCTCTCATCAATTTTTTCTACAATTTCCCGCAACAATTCAGCTTCTCTGAGTGCTTGTTGCTGAGGCGATTCAATGTAATATGACAACGGTTGAGACAACGTGTAACCATCCTTAGCACCACTGTCCTGGTAGCCGTAAAACACGGAATGCAACTTCACCGTTCCCTTTGAGACATCCGATACATACTGGGCTAGCGATGTATTTAACAGCTGATCCGCTGTCTTTATTTTCTCATCATTCAACCATGGGGAAGAAGAAATACCGGTATTGACCAAAATGACTTGATTTTCCACATTGCCGATCGGATATAATGCGTTTGATTCAGCCTTGGTATTAAAAAACGGCAGAAGATTCAGTAACGATACGGCATCTTCATTGATATGAAATCCCAAAAGATTGGCATTTTCCTGGCCTTGCAGCGCAAATCCAAAGCATAAAGATGCTGCGATAAAAAAGATTAAACTTGCTACACCGGTCATCAATCGCAATTTTCTTTGACTTCTTCTCATCTTATATCCTCAATTCCTTTTGTTTTCTCTCTACATTAATAAGACCCATTTCAAGTCAAAAAAGTTTGATTTTCCCGTAATTACCAAATTTTGCTAAGTGCCGTTATGACAAATAAAACCGCCGTGGGCGGTTTTATTTGGTCGACTTTCTCGGAGTATAAATATATGTGAGTTCAATCTCTTTATCAAAGGGATCCTCTTCATTTTGAAGCATCTTCGTCAATATACGCATTGCGACTGCACCAAGATCATAATCCGGTATTTTAAAACCGGAAATTTGCGGACGTGCCATTGCCAGATACTTGCTGTCTAACACACATGCCAATTCCATTTCCTCCGGAATCGCAATTCCTGCTTCTTTTGCAGTATTTAAGACCGCCATCGCTTGTGAGTCGCGATAGGTAATCATGAGAGAATGGTGATGTTCCTTCATATACTTCTGTAAATACAAATAACTGGAGCGATATTCCTTTGGTATCGCAATGTAATTATCAAAGGATAATCCATGATCCGCAAAGGCCTTGTTCAACCCTTCTCGTAACTGCTTAATCATCGCCAAATTCTTGCGATCTTCTACCAAAGCGATATCCGTAATTCCCCGTTCAAGATATCCACTCGCAAAATCATAAATCAATTTTGCATAATCGACATAAACCGAGCCAATCGTTTCATCGGACATACGATTGCCGATCACCACGATCGGAACCTGATAGCGAGTCAATGTATTCAGTTCGTCCTGATTTAACTTATCATTGAAAATCACAACGCCATCCACATGAGACTTAATAATTGTTTCAATAATATCGTTCATTTCTGAAATTCCCTCGGTGGTTGTATGCAAAATGATATTGTATTTGTAAATCTTTGCGACATCGATCAAACCGTTAATAATCTGTCCGGTATAAAAGAAGCTGGCCTCCGGAACAATTAAAGCAATGGTTGTCGTTTTCTGTAATGCCAACCCCTGCGCAATGGCATTCGGCTTGTACCCGAGTTTCTCAATGGCTTCCTGTACCTTCATGCGGGTATCTTCACGAACCACTTCGGATCCGTTAATGACTCGAGATACCGTTGCCAAAGAAACATCTGCTTCTTTTGCTACATCATAGATCGTGATTCGTTTCATCATCCGACACCTCAGTGAGATCCGCACTCGGCGTATCCTCTTTCTCTTCCAAAACTTTCTTTAAGCCGGCATAAGCGCTTTCCGCAAGCCTTAAAGTACCCTTTTTGAACGTCGCAACGCCTTTTTTCACTCGCTCATCGTTTTTTACCGACTGTACGACAGCTTCCACTTTTTGACCACTCTCGGTTTTGCGGAATTCATTCACGCCGGCATTCACCGTACGCATAATGCAATCTCCGGTCTCAGCCGCAACCTTTACTCCCTTATCGACTGCCTGACGTAAATCTTCATTTTCTTTCAGCTTCTGTAATTGTGCTTTCGCGGCGGCAATCAATCGATCGCTCTCTTGGCGAATCTTCGCTTTCTGCGCCTGTGCTTCTTCGCTGTCCTTATTTTCACTCAGCCAAACACGTAAACTTGCATAAAGCTGTGCTATCGCCTCTTTACATTCATCAACGATCTTAGCGCCTTGCGCAGAAGCAGCTTCTTCTTCCTCATCCTCAACCGTGATAATCTTAAATTTGGCTTCTGCCTCCATTTTTGTCACATCATCCGTTTTCTGATTGCTGAACTGATTCATTTTCTTCACCTCGTATGATTGCTTCTTCATTCACATTTTTTAATGATTCTGATTTTTTATTTTTCAATGTCTCCGTCTTCTTCTTGATTTCCTCGTTCTTTTCATTTACCGATCGGATCAAGGCGCCGATATTATCGATCAACGAAGTTATAAGACTGCGCAAAACGCTTTTGCTGGCATCATGCACATTATCGATAGTATCACTGATTTCATTCAGCGTTTGCATTGGTTTATCCAGAGCCTCTATCTGCTTATTGGCACTGTCCAGAGTGCTTTTCAAGGAAACGACCGTATCATTCGCCGATACCAACAGAGCGATTAATTTACGCAGGAAAATTATCAGGAATACCAGTGCTGTTGCCCCGAAAATCGGTAGCAGTTTTCCCGCTACCGTACTGGTAAGATTTAATAGCTGATCAAGTTCCATAAACACACCTCTTTTATTATTCTACAACACTTTGAAAGTGATTACAAGTTCATTGAAAACTTTTTACAATATTTTTAAGTTTATATATATCTTTGGAAGACATGAACAAATAGACTGCCGGCCCTTGTGCTGCCAACTGCTTAGCACCGATTTCATCTTCACGAATCACAACGCCCTTTTCACTCTGACAAGCCAAGTCCTTAATCGTAACTGAAACGCCTGCTTCTTTTTGAGCGTTTTCCGGAAATTCACAGAGATATACTTCATCAGCTTGATCCAATGCTCGAGCAAATTCGGTTAAGAAATAAGCAATGCGGGAAAAGCGATCCGGCTTAAACACCGCTATGATTTTGCGATCGGGATATTTCATCCGAGCCGCTTCGATCACTAAGCGAATTGCCGTGGGATGATGCGCATAGTCATCAATATACACGTTATTATTCTCGACTTCTTCATGAAAACGACGTTTTACACCGGGAAAGGATGCCAGTGCTTCCTGTAATGTTGCCGCATCCATTCCTTCCATAATACCGACAGCGATCACGCCTAATGTATTCCATAAAAAAGGTTTCCCAACAAACGGCAATTTAAAACTGCCGAAAGGTTGATTTTTATACAAAACATCAAATTGCATACCGTCACTGCCTTGATGCACAGACACAGCCCGCACATCATTATGTTCTCCCAATCCATAATATAAATGTTCTTGTGTGACGTTCAAAGCGCGAACTTGAGGATCATCACCAAACAGTACTACGCCCTTTTGAACTTGATTGACGAAACTTTGAAATGCATCCTGATAGTCATCCATGTCACGGTAATAATCCACATGATCCAATTCTATATTGGTAACGATGGCATATTGAGGCCGATAAGCGAGAAAATGTCGTTGATATTCACATGATTCCACCACAAAATATTGGGCGCTTTGCGGCATATATCCGCTGCCATCTCCAATCAAATAGCCACTGGGTGCCTTTTGTGCCATCACATGTGCAAGCATTCCGGTTGTCGTTGTCTTACCATGCGTACCAGCCACCGATATCGTACAGTAACGTTCCATCAAATGCCCCAAAAACTCATGATAACGATAACATGTTACCGAAGCCAGGGAACGAGCCCTTTCGACTTCCGGGTGATCCTCATCAAAAGCATTACCGATAATCACTACCGAGCCCTCAATAATATTATCTGGATCAAAGGGTAGGATTTTAATCTTACGTTCTTCTAAAGCCTGTTGGGTAAAAATATATTTTTCAATGTCCGATCCTTGTACAACTTCCCCGCAATCAGCCATGATGGTAGCCAAAGAAGCCATACCGGATCCTTTAATCCCGATAAAATGATACAACATCGTAATCGTCACCTCTTTTATTCTTTTATAGTATATGTATCCTCTGCCTTTTCGGTGCTGATCGTTTCATCATCGCCAAAAAGACTGAATTGTAATAAATCGTCACTTTGTTCACTCTGTTCCTCATTGCTTAACAATTCTTCCAAAGGTACCCGTACGATTTCCGTCTCATCGATTTCCTCATCATCGTAAGCAATCTCCACCTCATCCACATCGTCAAATCCGTCCATCGCATATTTGGCCTCGCTTTCATTTTCCAAGCGGGTCTTCGCTTCTTCTTCGAATTCTTCCAATTCATTTGCACCGTACATCGGTGAAAGAACCGTACCAAGCGGATTTTTTTTCGGCGCTGTCGCAATCGTGGCTCTTAGCGGCGGAATATCCACTTTGGGTGATCCCGAACGCGTATTTTCCGTTTCTTCATCCACGCCGAAAATCGGAGAGATCACCGGGGTAAATTCAAATTCTTTACGAATTGGTTCGCTGCGCTTTACATTGCGCTTACTGCCGACAATACGCTCTTTTGGTGCCTGAGTACGCTTCGGCGCTTCCTGCTCACTGACTTCAATACTGGTAAACTTTGTTTCTTTAGCAGCAGGTTGACCAAAAGATGCCTCTGACACAGCCGAATGATGCTGCGGAGTTTCCTTCACTTCCCGTGCTTTCGGACGGCGAATATTTACTATTTCTTTAGGAAGCGGTTCTTCTTCCTTTTCTTCCAAAAATGAGAAATCTTCCAACTCATCATCTTCCAGATCCTCTTCTTCTTCAAACAGGAATCCTACCAATTTCTTAAATACACTCACACTGCTCATCCTCTCTTTTATGATTCTTTGCTGTTATTTGGATAATGAAGCCAAAAAGACATCGATTTCTGCCTCGCTCTTACGTAATTTTGATACAAATCGTCCCAACTCCTCGCCGTTTCGATAAGCGATAAAACTGGGAATACCCATCACCATTTCTTCCTGAGCCAGTGAAATCCATTGATCACGATCAATATAATAAAATGTATAATCTTTGTACTTTTCCGTCAGTTTCGGCATAAACGGTTCAATGAAGCGACAATCCGGACACCATACAGCACTGAAGACAAAAACGCTGACTTGATCCGTTGCTTTGATCTGTGCATATTCCGTTTCTGTCTGAATTGTTTTCATATACTCTTTCATATTCATCATTGTTCCTCCTCTGATGTCGCATCTCCCTGCGGCACAGTATTACTGTCATCACCCTCTAACAATTCTCCTAAAGAACCGCTGGAAGGGATATTTTTTTCCAAATAATCCAAATTTTTCTTTTTTGTCTGAGGGATGGATTTTAACGAATAGTCCTTCAATATCTTCGTTTCATCATATTCAACGGATATCATCAACGTCAACATCGCTCGCAAAACGGCTGAAATTTCACCGCCGGGAACATATGCATATAGCTTGATCAAGGCCCCATCCAAATAAACGAGATAATAACCGTTACTCGCCATTAATTGGAGTGTATAAGGAAGCACTTCCTGTGTGGCATTAAGATAGTTTCCGCGATATACGATCTTTGTCGGTTGTTTATCCATTGTCGGCTCCATCAGTTCGACTTGCTTCAAAACATCTTGTTTTTGCGGAGCCTTCGCTGTATCCGTTTTTGTTGTTTCATCCGTTTCTTCTGTATCCCCATAATAATTCTTAATGACGATGGAACTGGGATCGAAATTCATCACCACACGGTATCCGTCTTTTACCAATACCTCACTAAGTTCATTGGCATCCCGTTGACCTACCCCTTGGGGTAAATAATAGGAATAATAACCTTTTCTGCGATTAATTCCCACAGTGCCTGTTTCTTTGGCAAAAGTCGTCAGCTGTTCCAACACACGCTGCGGTAAATCGGCTTGACTTATGCAGCCGCTTAATAATAGTAAACACATCACAGCCGCAAAAGCTTTTTTCATGGTTTTCCTCCTAACATTTACATTCTTATTTATTATATCATGTAATCGGAAAGAAAGAATAGTTTTTTTAGCGGAAAGCAATGATTTTGCCATCACACCGTATCAAGCCTCTTCCATCATATTTTTATTTACAACGGTTTTCCAAATTCTTCCTTGTCATCATCGCTTCTTTTTATCTTTATTTACATAAGGAATCTTTTTCCACACCGCGCGATAGATTGGCTGATTGCGACTCATAAAGCGCTGTTCATATTCTGTAACGGCATCTTCTTCATGCGCTTCCCGACGATAATCCAAATCAATCTCATGCAAAAACCAGCCGGCTTCCTGGAATTGTAAAACGGAAAATGCAAATAAGGAAGCGTTGTCGGTCTTCATCTGTATTTCTCCCTGATCCTGAATCAAGCGGCCATAACGAGCGATAAACGCCGCATGAGAAAGGCGTTTTTTATGGGCTCTTTTTTTCGGCCACGGATCAGAAAAATTTAAATGTAAAACATCGATTTCACCCGATTCAAACCAAGTTTCTATCTCTTGTGCATCCCCTACAATGATTGACGCATTATCCTGTGTATCACTTGCCTGTTCATATTTACGAGCCGCAATCGCAGCGACACTTTGATCCTTTTCAACGCCGATCCATCCTGACTGCGGATACATTTTGCTCATTTCCAATAGATAATCACCTTTCCCACAGCCGATTTCTACATGAAGCTCATCGGTATGCAGCTTCTGTTTCCAACATCCCTGATGATCGCATGGATTCGATGTGACAACCGCCGCTTGATCAAGATACTCCGCTGCCCAAGGTAGTTTACGCATTCTCATAATTCACCAGTCCGATCTGTTACAAATAGTACATTGTTTTTTAGCCAATTCATACGTTCACCTCTTCACTATTTTATCATATTCCGGTTTCTTCCCCTATCTTTTTTTCATATCATTGTGAGCGCCACAGAACCAGGCGCTGTTCATACTGCCTTACATCATAAGCAATCGTATCATATTCATGTACCAAATGATGCATACGACAATAATAGCGATAACTTTCGCCATACTGATGAAACAACACACTGCGATAGTGAATATCACTTTCATAGCGTAACGGATGAAAGTTACGCTTAACTTTGCTTAAAAAATCTGCAAATGTCATAATTTCCATTTCAATCACCTCAAAAACAGTGTATCAAACTTTGTGACATTATGATTGTCACAAAAGGAAAAGAAGTGAAATTGATTCACTTCTCATGACATCTATTCTTCTTTGCCCTTGATCTCCTCTTGCTGGAAGCGGGATTTGCGTCTCACTTCCTTCTTTTCTTCCGTAGGATGATCGCTTTTCGCTTCCTTCGGTTTTGGCAACAGAGCCTTTGCAGAGACGTTAATTTTACCATGATCATCGATTTCTGTCACTTTGACTTGAATCGTATCTCCCAGTTTCACAACATCTTCCACTTTTTCTACCCGTTCATGACGCAGTTTGGAAACATGTACCAAACCATCCGTAGAACCAAACAAATTCACAAATGCTCCGTATTTTTCAATTCTGACAACTTTGGCATCATAGATATCACCGACTTTGGCAACTCTTACAATGTCTTTAATCATATCAACAGCCTTATTGATAGATTCGCGGTTCATATGATATACAATCACCTGACCGTCATCCTCAATATCAATCTGTACATCATCACATTCCTCGATGATTTTGTTGATCATCTTACCGTTTGGTCCAATGACTTCGCGAATCTTATCAGGATCGATCATGAAGGTGGTTAACTTCGGTGCATATTTTCCGACATCTTCACGCGGTTTATTAATTGCCTTCGCCATATTGGCTAAAATTTCCGCTCGAGCTTTTTTCGCCTGTGCCAATGCTTCTTTGAAGATAGCCTCGGTAATTCCGGTAACTTTGATATCCATCTGTAAGGCAGTAATGCCCTCTGCCGTTCCGGCAACTTTAAAGTCCATATCGCCGAAATGATCTTCCATACCTTGAATATCGGTTA
>CAJUGR010000062.1 GCA_910586285.1 uncultured Erysipelotrichaceae bacterium | reverse complement strand
TATCAATATATTTTTAATATAAGCATTTGTGTTGGCATAACATAAGTAATACAATACTGTTCCTTTTCCTCTTATGGCTATCCATTATCAAGAGAAATACCGTTGAATCATGGCTGAGATAAGACATCGGAAAATGAAAAAACTTTGAAAGAAGCTCAAAAAAAGCATATCCGCTTCTTTCGGATGTGCTCTTGATGTTATTCCTTGATGATTAACGCCATAAACACCAGCGGTTCTTCACCGATATTTTCGATCCCATGGCTTTTACCGGCCGGTGTAAACGTACAATCGCCGGCAGTAAGAATCACTTCCTTACCGTTATCATTGTATTTTGCCTTTCCTTGTAAAATGAAGTAGGATTCTCCATCATCGATATGGGGATGTACTCCTAAGGAAGAATTGACGTCAATCGTGACCTTAGCGTACATTTTGACATGAGATCCTAATTGTTCATCACCTAACAGCCGTTCAATATGCATGGTTCCTTTACCGCCGCTGCGCTCCGTATAATGCTCAATGTTTCGTTTGCTTGTTATCATGGATAAAACCTCCCTTTTGTATCTATGATAATGCAAACGCGTTTGGGATACAAGTCATAACGAAGTGAAAAATAAAGGAATCATACAAAAGGGAAGACAATACAATGCACCGTCAGTGATATACATGAAGAAATCCTTCTTCATTCAGCTGACAGAAAATCTGAACGAGAATCGGGGTGATGAAGATACCTAACAGCCCAAACCACTTCACTCCGAAAAACATACATCCCAACATTAACAACGGGTGGATACCCAACTGTTTTCCTACGATTTTCGGTTCTATAATTTGACGGATGACGTTGATCACCAAATGTAAAATGATCAATCCGACTGCCAATTTCACTTGGCCGTGAAAAAAGCTGATCAGGATCCACGGATAGAGGATTGTACCGGTACCGAGGATCGGAAAGATATCAAAAAACGAGGTTAAAAAGGCAATAGGCAGGGCATGTTCCACTTTTAAATATGTGAAACCGATGGATAATTCAATAAAGGTAATAATCATCAATTTCCCATACGCACTGAAATAATGAAGGATGGTATCGGTAACAATCGTGCGGATGTGATAAAACGCAGAATGTGATTCTTTGGGAATTTGCCGCATGATAAACAATGAGATTTGATGAAAATCCATTGTAAAGAAGATCGATGATAACAAAGTGATAAAAAAGGAAATTAAAATACTCGGCAGTGAAGCGGCGGCATTACGAACCAAGATGAATAATGATGCGCTGGAGGTGACCGCAAAATCTTTTATTGTTTGAGCCGCTTGCGTGAAAAAGGGTTCGGGATCGATCAGTTCACGGATCGGCAGTTTCTGTATTTCTGCTTCCGCGTAAGTGAAAAGCTGATTGAGCATAGGGGCGATTTGGGTCTCATACAAGGCCGGAAAGCGGACAACAAAAGAAGCGAGGAAACGAAAACAGGTAATACAAAGCAAGGTGACCGCAACTCCGATCGTTCCATAAAACAGCACCAGATAAAAAAATGAGATGAGTTTTTGGGGAAAGGGAAGCAGCTTGGCAGTGTTACGAATTGCCGGGCGCAGTGAAAATGCGATCAAAAAGCCGAGAAAAAACGGCAGGATTTGATAAAGTACATAGCGAAACAGAATATATAATAATGTGAGAATGGTAATCCAATAAAAAATGTGGATGAGAAAAGATCGTTCTTTTTCCGTATTCATAATTTCACCATTCATACTATATGCGCTTCCCGAGCATTTTATGGGTGGGGTAGAACCGATTTTGCCAAGAAATGACCGATTAAGGACAGAAGAATGAAAACGCTTGCATTCATCATAAAATCCGCTACAATATGTATATACTGATTCTGTGAGGAGGTGCAGGGCAATGAACCATGCTTACGGTGAACGACAAATTGTAATTGCGACTGCACATGTTTGCGGATGTTTTGATTCGGAAGAGAATGGATGTAAAGGATTGCCTTTGCGTCCATTTTTTCCGGTGAATACAAACGATCATGAAGGAGGGCTTGACAATGGATCAGATTGAGAATCGAGCATTTTGGGATGCCTGTGCGAACGGCGATTTCACAACGGTATGTGCCGAGGTGAAAAAGGGTGCGGACATCAATTATCAAAACGGAGACGGACGAACCGGTTTAATGCGGGCGGCCAAACGCGACTATAAGGATATCGTACGATATCTGGTGGATCATGGCGCTGATGTGAATGCGGAAGATCATAAGGGTAAAACCGCAATCATGGGCGCCGCCAAAAAAGGCAATAAGACGATTTGTAAAAAACTGATTGAAGCCGGTGCGGATGTCAATAAAAAGGATGATCGGGGACGAACAGCACTGATGCGGGCGGCTTTCTTAGGTCGTGATCGCTGTGTCAGTGTGTTGTTGGATGCCGGTGCAAACATCAATGCACAGGATGAAACCGGTCGAACGGCTTTGATGGAAGCTTGCATCGCGTTTAAAAAGGATGTGATTCGTTTATTGTTAGAGCGCGGTGCAGATGTGAATATTAATGATAATAATGGTTGTACGGCGCTGATGCGGGCGGCTTACGGCGGCTATGCTGGATTGGTGGAAGAGTTGATCGCCAACGGTGCCGACAAAGAATTAATTGACAAGGAAGGGCGTAAAGCGATCCACTATGTCCGTGGTGAATGCCTTGATCAATTAAAACCGCTGTTAAAGTAGGTGCGTCATCATGCGTGACTACTTAGCACATGAGGTGCGTAATGTCGCCGTTTTAGGACATAGCGGCGCAGGCAAAACGGCAGTTTTGGAAAGTATGTTGTTTTTTACTAAGGCGAGTGAGCGCTTTGGCCGTACCAGTGAAGGCAGTTCACTGATCGATTACGACACAGAGGAAGTGCGTCGGGGCATTTCGGTGTATACTTCAATTGTTCCGATTGAATGGAAAGAGTGTAAAATCAATTTCTTAGATACCCCAGGTTATGCGGATTTCTGCGGCGAACAGGAAGCGGGTATTGCCGCAGCCGATAATGCACTCATTATCGTGGGGGCGAAAGAAGGCGTACAAAGCGGTACGATCAAAGCATGGGAAGAAGCGCAAAAGCGCAAGTTGCCGACAATTTTCTTTATTAATAAAACCGATGAAGAACATGCTTCTTTTGATAACGCATATAATCAATTAAGAGAAACCTTCGGTAAGAGCGTAATTCCGTTTGAAGTGCCGATTATCGAAGGAGACGAAGTCATCGGTTCGATCAATATTTTGCGTGATAAAGCATGGTATTTCAAGGGCGATAAGGCCGACCCGAATAAGGCACAGGAAGTGCCTGCGGATATGATCGAAATCGTAAAAGCCTATAAAGATCAGATCGCGGAAGCAGTGGCAATGGGCGATGATGAATTGATGGAAAAATTCTTTAACGGTGAAGAATTTAGTGAAGCGGAATTGACCAAAGGTGTCCGCTTGGGGGTACGTAGCGGCGAGATCTGTCCGGTGTTCAGCGGTTCCGCAAATTTAACCGTCGGTATTGAACGTTTAATGGATTTGATTATCAAATACTTCCCAACGTATGGAGAAGCCGGTAGCTTTGTGGCAACGGATCAGCGCACACAAGATGCGATCATGTTGGAAACCAACGAAAAGGAACATTTAAGCGTTCAGGTCTTCAAAACGGTTGTAGATCCTTTTGTCGGACGTATTTCCTATTTAAAGGTAATGTCCGGTGTCTTGAGCAGTGATTCTCAGGTATATAATACGAAAAAGGATCGGATGGAGAAAATTGCTCAGATCTTTATCGTTAAAGGTAAGCATCAAACCGCAGTCGGCAAGCTGTTTACCGGTGATATCGGCGCTGTGGTGAAGCTACAAGCAACCACGACCAACGATACGCTGTGTGAGAAAGGCTGTGCAACCTTGATTGATCCGATTCCTTTCTCCACGCCGATGTTAGGAATGGCGGTTTTCCCCAAAACCAAAAGCGATGAGGATAAAATGAGCAGTGCTTTGGCACGAATTTGTGAAGAAGATGTGACATTAAAGTTGGTTAATGATCGGGAAACCCATCAGAGTATTCTCTACGGTGTCGGCGATCAACATTTAGAGGTTGCATTAAACAAGCTGAAAAATCGTTATAAGGTCGAGGTGGAATTGAAGACACCACGCATTCCGTATCGAGAAACGATCCGTGCTAAGACTGTCGGTGAAGGCCGGCATAAAAAACAAACCGGCGGACATGGTCAATTCGGTCATGTATTCGTGGAATTTGCGCCCAATGAATCGGAAACCGAGATGGTCTTTGAAGAAAAGGTCTTCGGCGGAGCGATTCCGAAAGGGTATTTCCCGGCGGTAGAGAGCGGTTTGCGTGAATGTATGGAAAAAGGTGTGCTGGCCGGATACAAGGTAGTCAATGTCAAGGCAACGTTGTTGGATGGTAAATATCATGATGTCGATTCCAGTGAAATGGCGTTTAAACTGGCGGCACATTTGGCCTACAAGGATGCGATGCCTAAGGCAAAACCGGTATTATTGGAGCCGATTGTCAATGTCGAGGTGAAAGTTCCGGATGAATATACCGGAGATATTATCGGTGACTTTAACAAACGCCGCGGTGCGATTATGGGCATGGATATGAAAGAGGGATACCAAATCATCCAAGCACAGGTACCCTTGGGGGAGATGCAACAATATCCGATTGAACTGCGTGCGATGACGCGCGGGCGCGGCAGCTATACCCAGGAGTTTGATCGTTATGAGCCGGTGCCGCAAGCAATCAGCGAGCGAATTATTGCTCGTGCCAAGACAGCGGATGAGGCTTAAATCGTAAGATAAAGTAAAATGAACGAGATAAGACAGTGACGCTATCGACTCACTGTCTTTTCTGTCATTACGATTGTAAAATCATCGACGGTTGCTTTTTATCACAGCATTCGTTATACTTACCTTATCAGATACAAAATAAAAAAGACGGAGGGAGTCTCATGGATGTAAAAATATTGGAAATCAAGCAGAGTGTGTTTGCGAATAATGATCGTCAGGCAGCGCAAATGCGATCAACGTTGAAGGATCGCGGCATATACTTATTGAATGTAATGTCATCACCGGGAGCCGGCAAGACGACAACGCTGGTTGCCACGATTCAGGCGTTAAAGGAAAAATGGAATATCGGTGTAATGGAAGCAGACATTGACAGTGATGTGGATGCGCGAGTGATCATGGATACGGGCGTGAAAACGATTCAGCTTCATACCGGAGGAATGTGTCATCTGGATGCAGAAATGACCCGTCAGGGATTGGATGGCTTGGGAATTCATGATGTTGATCTTGTCTTTTTGGAAAATGTCGGCAATCTTGTTTGCCCGGCAGAGTTTGACACCGGCGCCGTAAAAAGCGTAGCGATTTTATCGGTACCCGAAGGCGATGATAAGCCGCTGAAATATCCATTGATGTTTCAGGTATGCGATGTGGTATTGATTAATAAAATTGATGTGCTTCCGTATTTTGATTTTGATCTTGATCGGTGCATTGCCAATATTAAAATGCGTAATCCCAAAGCGGAGATCATTCCGATTTGCGCTAAAACGGGTGAGGGCATGAACCTGTGGGTGAAATGGTTGGATCAGGAAATAAACGCATGGAAAGCGCATCAATAGCATAAAACAGGATTATAAAAAGATAGGAGCAAAAGTGGATGGAAACCAAAAAACAACCGAAAATCATTGGAGCCGGTGGGATGAGCGCCTTTGATTCGCATCCCGAAAAGCCGCGGGAAGCAATCATCAAATTAGGTCAGAAGATTACCGATCGCGTGGGGGTAAAGGTCACGGCACAGGATCCCGAGTATTACGGCTTGGCAGCGATGATTACCGATGAAATGGCTGAGATCGCATTGAAAATGAAATTGCGTACTCCGTATTCTTTAGCCCAAATGGCAGAGATGACCGGAAGAAGTAAGCAGGAATTGGAGCCGTTGTTATTTCAAATGGGGTATGCGGGCGTACTGGAATTTGCCTATACAAAAGATACTCATGAGCGCCTGTATGTATTGCCGGTGTTTGTCATGGGCAGTGCCGAATACTCCAATATGCGAATGAAGGATTTGGAAGAACATCCGGAGATGGCTTCATTCTTTGAACGTATGACATTTTTGCCGTTGGAGAAGATCACGCCGATGGTACCGCCGGGTGGCAGTGGCATTGGTATGCACGTCATTCCGGTCGAAAAGGCGATTCCCAATCATGCACATTCGGAAAGTATTGAACATATTTCACATTGGCTGGAGAAATACGAGGGCCGTTATGCGGCATCTCCTTGTTCCTGCCGCTACGGCCGCAGTGTGTTGGGGGAGGGTTGCGGGGATGATCCCGAGGATTGGTGTATCGCGGTTGGGGATATGGCCGATTTTGTTGTGGAAACGGATCGCGGTCATTATGTCGATAAAGAAGAAGTGCTGCGCATTTTACAAAAAGCCGAAGAGAATGGCTTCGTGCATCAGATTACCAATATGGATGGGGAAGACAAGATTATTGCGATCTGTAACTGCAATATTGAGATTTGTAATGCTCTGCGCACCTCGCAGTTATTCAATACCCCGAATATGAGTCGTTCCGCGTATCGCGCTCATGTCGATACCAAGAATTGTGTAGCATGCGGAAAATGCGTTGAGGTGTGTCCCGCCGGAGCGGTAAAGTTGGGACAAAAGCTGTGTACCAAGAACGGTGAGATACACTATCCGCAACATAAGCTGCCCGATAATAATAAATGGGGTTCGGATATGTGGGATCCTGATTATCGTGATAACAATCGCAAGAACTGTTATGATACAGGTACGGCTCCGTGTAAGACGGCGTGTCCGGCTCATATCGCTGTGCAGGGTTATTTGAAAATGGCGGCACAGGGGCGCTATCGGGATGCACTGGCATTGATCAAAAAGGACAATCCGTTTCCCGCAATCTGCGGCCGCATCTGTAACCGGCGCTGTGAGGACGCATGTACGCGCGGCACCATTGATCAGGCCGTTGCGATTGATGCGGTGAAAAAATTCATCGCCGAACAGGATCTGCATTGTGAAACTCGCTACATTCCCGAAGTAATTCAACCCTCGATGCGCGGCCCTTTCCCCCAGAAAATCGCCATTATCGGTGCCGGACCGGCGGGGTTATCCGCCGCCTATTATTTGGCGTTAAAAGGCTATCATCCGACAGTTTTTGAAAAGAATGAGCAGCCGGGCGGTATGTTAATGTATGGCATTCCTGCTTATAAATTATCCAAGGATGTCATTTTGGCGGAAATTGATGTTTTGCGCGAATTGGGTGTTACGATTCATTGCGGTGTGGAAATCGGAAAGGATAAGACTTTGGATGAATTACGTGCCGAAGGTTATCAGGCGTTCTATGTTGCGATCGGTTGTCAGCGCGGACGACTTCCCGGCATTGAGGGAGAAGACGCTCAGGGCGTTACTACCGCACTGTCATTTTTGCGCAGCGCTCATGAAAATCCCGATCAAACATTAGCGGGTAAAGTGGTCGTCGTGGGGGGCGGTAATGTCGCAATCGATGCGGCACGTGTTGCGACTCGCTTCCGTGCGGAAAGTGTAGAAATGGTCTGTTTGGAACAAGCCGCAGAAATGCCGGCATCCAAAGAAGAAATTGCCGAAGCGAAAGGAGAAAACGTACAGATTCGCTGCGGCTTCGGACCGCAAGCGATCTTAACCGAAAAGGGAAAGGTGACAGGCATCGTATTGAAGAAGTGTACTTCCGTGTACGATAAACAACATCGCTTTGCGCCTTGTTTCGATGAAAGCGATACGATAACGATCGCCTGTGATCATGTGATTTTCAGTATCGGTCAGGTGATTGAGTATGGAGATTTATTAAAAGGCAGTCAAGTGACGTTCGGTCGCGGTCAAACCCCGATCGCAGATCCTCTTACTTATCAGACCGCACAGAGCGATGTTTTTGTCGGTGGTGATGTTTACAGCGGACCGAAATTTGCGATTGATGCGATTGCGGCAGGACGTGAAGGCGCGGAGTCGCTGCATCGCTTCGTCCATCCCAATGCCAGCTTAACAATCGGTCGGAATCGGCGTGAATTCAGTGAATTGGATAAACAAAACATCAAATTAGCAAGCTATGATCATGCCCCGCGACAGGAGGCCGGCATGGATGAAAGCATCGATGTCGCTCATTCCTTTGCCGATGCCCATCTTACTTTAAGTGAAGAACAAGTGCGTATTGAAACGGCACGCTGTCTTGGCTGCGGCGCTTCCATCGTGGACTTAAACAAATGTATCGGTTGTGGCTTATGTACGACAAAATGCGAGTTTGATGCGATTCATTTAGAGCGTGATTTGCCCCAATGCAGTAAGATGGTAGTCAGTGAAGACAAAATGAAACATATTCTGCCATATGCAGCGAAGCGCGGTTTAAAGATCATGTTCAAAAAGAAGCCACAAAGCAAGGTGGAATAAATGCACGAATTGGGAATCATCGTACAGATCTCTAAGACATTGGCAGATGTGGCGGAAGAAAACCATTTGGAAAAAATCGGTTCGGTGACCTTGGAAATCGGCACTGTCAGCGGTATCGTATCGGATTATTTCGATGACTGCTGGAAATTTTACTGTAAAAAAACGCCGTTATTAGCAGGCGCAAAACTAAAAGTGGAAATGATTCAAGCCGTGACATATTGTGAGCATTGTGAAAAGACTTACGATACGATTCAATACGGAAAGATTTGTCCACATTGCCATAGTGATCAAACCTATTTGATCAGCGGTAATGAGATCAGCATTAAAGAAATTGAAGCATATTGAGTAAATAAAGAGAGGATAAGCAAGCATTCAAATAACGGATGTTTGCTTTTTTAAGTATGGCGGGCATAGCGGAAATTCAGGTGTTGGAAGATGGCTGTGGATTGTTTATCGCTGTCGCCAACCACTAGTTAAATACAGGGTTCCATCGTGAGGTGAAATCTGAAGGGAGGTGAAAGCACATTTGGTGTCCCTTTGGGGAAGCTAAGGCTCGAGGAAAACGGGTCACATGAGACAGGCAACAGTGGGACAAGCGTGCTAAATAACACGAAATCTAATAGAACCGCGAAGTATTGTTGAATGGAGACGCAGTTGCTTAATTCCGGGGAAAAGCAATCATACCATAGCAACCAATGTATGGAATGCGAATTGCAACAACATTAAACAATCCCAAAAATTACCAATAAGTAATCAATTGCCAAATGTAAAATAATCGTTTATAATTCATTTCCAGATAAATGTTTTGAATTAGAAAACACCATTTTTTTAACATTTATTGACTTTACATATTGACAGATGTAAATTTTTCTCATAAGATAAAAAAAAGAAGGTGGATTTCATGAATCTGAATCAAATGAGTGATGCACGCTTGGTAAAGGAAATACAACAGGGAAATGAAACAGCATTCAATGAATTGTATGAGCGCTATCATAAACTGGTTTATTATGTGGCGTTTCAAATGACCAATTGTGAAGCGGATGCAGAAGAAATCAAACAGGAAGTTTTTATTAAAGTTATCCGTTATATCAACGATATTAAAGATGCCAAAAGCATTAAGTATTGGCTGACAACCATCACTCATAACGAATGCAAGCACTTATTTCGTTCCAATAAGGATAAGGGCATGGACGAGCGTTCGTTAGATTTGTTATACCTTCAACAGGAAAAACGACGGGAGTTTTTGCCCGAGGAACAAGCGCATTATCAGGGTGATATGGAAGTGCTGAGTATCTGCATGAAGCATTTAAATGCGGAACAGCGTGAAGTGATAGCGCTGAAATATTTTGCTCAGTTATCAATTGATGAGATCTCTCAGATGTTACGAGTTCCAAACGGTACGGTGAAAAGCCGTTTGGCCAATGCCAAGAAATCATTGCGTATTGATGTGGAAAATTATTGCCGCAGTAATGATGTTCGCATTACGTTTAGAGTGGAAAGTCTGGCGACAATGTGTGCGCTTATGATGATGTCTGATCATGAACGTTTACCGTTAGCAGTGAAAGTACAGAGAATGAAATACGGGTGGGAAAAGTGTATTTTGGGCTTTGCGATTGGCGCGAGTGTAGTTGCGGGCGGCGTGCTTTCGCGACAGAATTGGATGCCTCAAGATCAATATGAAAGCGAAAAAATAGAATTTAATGCTAAGCAAACCTATACCCAATTAAAACAATGGGCACATTGCGATGAAGAATTGAAAGAGAAAAGCGAAGCGGAAAAAGCCTCAATGCGTCCGTTATATGAAGAATTAAAGGCAAATGGAAACCTCTATTATGTGCTTTTGGAGCAATCCTGGAAAGGCGCTTTTCAATAAGTAAATAAAAATTTCGTATTTTTATGACCCTTTCATAAACGAAGTGTATCTCATTGACGAGATTGCAGTGAATTGGATACACTTTGCTTGCGAAAGGAAGAAGTCTATGTGGAAGAAATTGTTGATAGCATTGATCGCATTAACGGGGACTTTTACGGTGGGATATGCTTATTATAATTATGAAATGAGTGCCGCTGTAACTCCCTTTCAATTACAAAAGGGACAGAAGGTTGTTTTAGGTAAATATAATAACAGAGAAATCGTATGGGACATAGGCAATAATACAAGCAATTATGTATTGATGAGTAGTAAACCGCTGGTGAATTCTATTGCGACCTATGACAGTAGTGTTCCTTTAGCGACTTCAGATCCGGGCTTGGCAAGCAGAGAAAATTTCTGTTTTAAAGTAGCAAGGTCAACTTCTTATGTTACCACATATTGTCCTGTGACACCTTTGAAATCAGAAATATCCAGAATTTCTACAAACACTAATGAAAATTCCATTATTACAAAAGCACCGTTTTTGCCTTCTATCTCTGATATTATTACAGGTGGCACCTTGGGCTTAACATTGAATGACAGAGCATATAGAACTTCCCCTTTTTATTGGTTGGAAGGCTATATTACATCAACGACTGCGGGATCTGGATTATATCGAAATTCTTATAGTAATACCGTGCAAGCACCATTGGCATACAGTGTGACAAGTTACGACTATGTGGATAGATCAAACAGCAGTAGCATTTCTCGAAATGAAAGAATTGTATGGATGGACAGCAGGGACTGGATTCATTCAGGTGGACGCATAGGGAGTGCAGCTTTACGTCCCTATACTTTAATTGATAAAAGTAAAATTGTATTTGCGGCTAATACTTCTTATACCGATGGAAACTGGCACAATTATGTGATTGATACAAGTAATCTTAATGAAAACAATGAGTTGAATCCAAATAAATTAAGAATCCAGTCTTCATTAACTGCTTCTTTACTGGATATTAAAAGAAATAATCACAGTACACAAAAGGTGACGAAAAATCAAAGTGTAGTCCTGTCAGTCAATACGAATACAGGTACGAATACAAGAATGTCTGTGATCCTATATAATGATGCAGGTACAGATATTCAATATTATAAACTAGGAAGTTCCACACGTAATGGTACAAATGACTATACCGTAGATTTAAGCGGCATTCCGACAGGTAAATATCAAGTGGCTGTTATTAATGAGGAGTATGATGCATCTT
>CAJUGR010000061.1 GCA_910586285.1 uncultured Erysipelotrichaceae bacterium | reverse complement strand
TGAAAAGTCGCGCTGGAATTGACAGTGCGATTTTTTGGATTCTATGATACAATATTCAATGATAGGAGGGCGATGTAATGAATGATACGATTGCGGCAATCGCAACGCCGTTGGCAGATGGTGCGATATCCATCATTCGAATCAGTGGTGAAGATGCCATTTCTATCGTTAATACCCTCTTTGACAAAGATTTGGAAAAATGCTCAGCCAATACCATTACCTATGGATATATTAGTGATCCGACAACAGGAGAGACGGTGGATGAAGTTCTGGTTTCCTTATTTCGTAATCCAAAATCCTTTACTGCCGAGGATGTTGTAGAAATTAACTGTCACGGCGGGCGTTATGTAACCAAAACTGTACTAACCATGCTTTTAAGTGCCGGTGCCAGATTGGCTCGGCCGGGAGAATTTACCCAACGCGCATTTCTTCATGGCAGAATTGATCTCACTCAAGCAGAAGCTGTCTTAGATCTGATCGAAGCCAATGATAAAACAAAGGCACGGATGGCAGTCAACGGCATTCGCGGCAGTGTGGCAAAACTGTTGGAACCTTTAATCAGTGAATTACTCGATATGATTGCCAATATTGAAGTGAATATTGACTATCCGGAATACGATGATGTTGAACAGATTCGCAATGAGATTCTGTTGCCAAAGGTGAACGATTGGTTGGCTCGCATAAATGAAATTATTAAAAAGGCGGAAAGCGGAGCGATCATCAAAGAAGGAATACAGACCGCCATTATTGGCAAACCGAATGTCGGTAAAAGCAGTTTATTAAATGCGCTGTTAGAAGAAGAAAAAGCGATTGTGACGGATGTGGAAGGAACAACACGCGATATCGTAGAAGGCAGTATTCGTTTAGAAGGTGTCACCTTGCATTTAATTGACACCGCAGGGATTCGAGACAGTGAGGATGCCATTGAACAAATCGGTATGGAAAAAAGCAAAGCGGCGATGGAGCGTGCGCAGCTTATTTTATTGGTATTGGATGGTGGAAAGCCGCTGGGAGAGAATGATGAGAAGCTGTTGGAAATGACCAAAGATAAAGAGCGGCTGATCGTTTACAATAAAAGTGATTTGATGAAAGAACATGCCGATCAAGACGGTATCTATATCAGTGCCAAGAATCAAGATATCGAGGAATTACTTCAGGCTTTGGTACAGAAGTATGAACAACATACTGCGGTGATAGATGAGCCACTGCTTAATAATGAACGTCAGATCGGATTGATCCATATGGCTCGTCGCCATATGGAAAATGCACAAAAAGCATTACAAGAAGATATTCAAATTGATCTTGTGGAAATTGATATGCAGGCGGCATATCAAAGTTTAAAAGAAATACTCGGTGAATATCATCGGGATGATTTATTGGATACATTATTTTCTAATTTCTGTCTTGGGAAATAGGAGGACGAATATGGGAATGATTGATACACATGCACATTTAACTTGTGATGAACTCTATGAACAGGCGGATGAAATTCTGGCACGTGCCAAAGCGGCCGGACTGGAGCGAATCCTTTGCATCTGTTTGAATCAAAAAGAAGTAGAACGCGCTTTTGCGCTGAAGGAACGCTATAATTGGATTGATATTGCGGCCGGATTCCATCCCAACGATCTCTATGATCTCAGTGAACAGGATTTTCAGGGAATGGAACAGATTGTTCGTGATGAGCGCATTATTGCGGTGGGAGAGATCGGCTTGGATTACCACTGGGATGATGTGGATAAGGAAACACAGAAGAAAGCTTTTATCCGACAAATGGAATTGGCCAACACCATACAGAAACCGATTTTAATCCACATGCGGGATGCGACAAAGGATACGCTGGATCTGTGCCGGCAATATAAAAAAGTACCGGGTATTTTACATTGCTTTTCCGGCAGTTTGGAAACTGCACTGGAAGCAATTAAAATGGATTTGTACATATCGGTAGGTGGCCCGCTAACCTTTAAAAATGCTCGCGGACTTCCTCAAGTCATGGCACAACTGCCGCTTCATCGCATCATGACGGAAACCGATTGTCCTTATTTGACCCCGCATCCTTATCGCGGTCAGCGTAATGAGCCGATGTATATGGTTCATACCGTACAAAAACTGGCAGAAATAACCAACTTATCGGTTACGGCATTACAAGAGCAACTGAAGAAAAACTATGAACAGCTTTTTAAGTAATGATAAAAGCAGAATCACTGTTTTGTAAATTGATGGTATTATTACATTATTGAAATATAAGTGTATTTTTCATTTTGATTGTGCTACAATATGGTCATTCAGGCAGGAGGTTATAATCATGAAGAAAAAGAAAATCAGCAAAGTGATTGTCGCTTCAATTGCAACAGTGGCAGGTGTATTCGGTGGAATGAAGTTGTATGCCAATCGAAAAAAGAAAGCGCAAGAAACACAAAAGATCGCAGAAGATCATTTGGATGCTGAAGCATAAAGTCCGTAAGGGCTTTTTTTCTGCCATTTTATATAATTTGAAAATAACGGTAAGAAATATGCTTTCAGAACCATCAGATTCAAAGAAAGATATGCGCGAACATGATATAATAAGAGTGGCAAGGAAAAGGAGGAACATCGCTGTACAATAGGCGGCGATGGTGATAGGATAATGAAATTATTGGATCGAATGAAACTCATGACTTCTTTGACACCAAGCGAACAAATTCTGCGGACATATATCATAGAACATGGCAGAGAGATTATTGAATTGGATGAAGAAGCATTAAAAAAGGAAATGTTTATTTCCTCCTCTACGATTTATCGCTTTTGCCGCAAATTGGATATCAAGTGTTATGATGATCTTCGGCTTAAGCTTGCCCAGGAATATATCAGAAGTGAGAAAAGCTATACGGTGGATTACAATTTTCCTTTTACGGCTTCGGATTCCATTATGGACATTAGTAAAAACCTATTGGCAATCTATACGGAAAGTCTGGAACTGACTCAGCATGCCATTGATGTTCAGGAATTGGAGAAAGCCATTCAAATATTGAAAAGAGCAAAGAAAATTTGTTTTTTCACTTCTAATATGAATACCCAGATGGCCGAAAAGTTTAATGCGCAACTGAAGGAAATCGGTAAGGATGTAAGAATATCCGCTTCACTTTATAAATGGAAACTGGAAGCTGTCACTTTGACGAATGAGGATGCCCTCATCATCAACAGTTATGCCGGACAATCTTCCAAACAGTTTGCGGCCGTATTACCGGAATTGAAAGAGCGAGGCGTATCCATTATTATGATTACCTCCACCCATAATAAAGTGCTTATGCCTTATGCTGCCAGTAAGCTTTTAATGTGTGATAAGGAACATCCTAATGATAAACTGTACAGTTTTTCATCCAATATCGCAACGATGTATCTTTTGGACTTATTGTATATCGGGCTTTATCAGGAGCATTATGATGAGAATTTCTCAAAGCATCAATATATTTATTCGGGTTAATCTTGTTTCAGGAGTAGAACTGTTTAAAAACTTATCATCTTTTGAAATAAATAATTCAAGCAATAACACTTGAATGCAATTGTGTGAAATAGTGATTTCAATCTTTGCTTCAAGTGTTTTTTTTGTTTTTTCTTTTGCTTATAATAAAGATAAGAGGAATAAGGAGGAATTTAATATGTATCCATTTATGTTAAAACCAATGTATGATCAAACAGTATGGGGCAGAAACAGAATCCCGGAAATCAGAGGGGATAAGGAGAGAGGAATCGGAGCCAGTTGGGAAGTCAGCGCACATCCATACGGCAGTAATATCATATTAAACGGTGAACTGAAAGGAATGAATCTGCAGGAAGCGATTGACGCCCATGAAAAGGAAATCTTGGGAAAAGCCGCCAAACATGATTTATTGCGTTGTGCAATTTCTGATGCCAAGGAAGGTTTATCCATTCAAAATCATCCAACCGATGAGTATGCGTTGGTGCATGACAATGATCTTGGTAAAACCGAAAGCTGGTATGTGATCGATGCCATGCCGGGAGCGACCTTGATAGCAGGAACAAACGCCAAAAGCAAGGAAGAAGTGCTAAAAGCGATTGAGAACAAAGACATCGTATATAAGATGAAATATCATCCGGTGCGCCCGGGCGATTTCATTCAAATTGAATCCGGTGAATTACACGCGTTGGGTGGCGGAATCACCATTTTGGAAATTGCCAATAACAGCAATGTGACTTATCGTCTGTATGATTATGAACGAACGGACGCCGATGGTAATCCCCGACAGCTGCATTTAAAAAAGGGTATGGATATCTTAAATTTAGAAGCGGCATCCGAAGTTATTCATCATCCGATCGATCAGCGCTATGAGAAAGAAGTATTGGTTTCTACCCCTCGCTATACGGTTGAGTTAATGGATATTGAGAAAGAAAAGACACTTTACAATGAAGATTGCTTCAGTGTTTTACATGTGGTGCGCGGTAGCGGTAGTTTGTTATTTGAGGGAGAAGAAATGGAGTTGAAGTATTTACAGAGTTTATTGGTTCCCGCAGCTTGTAAAGAAATTACGATCAAAGGAGATATGAGAATCATTCGTGCTTATCCCAATATTAAGAAGGGAGAATAATTGATGGAGAACAAGGAGCGAACGAAATTAAAAATACTTTCGGCAAAAATTCGTCTGGATATTTTGAAGATGCTGAAGCATATCGGCTATGGACATCTGGGCGGGTCTTTGTCCATTGTGGAGTTGATGAGCGTCTTATATGGGAAACATTTGCGCTATGATGCCGCAAATCCGGATTGGGAAGAGCGGGACATGGTGGTTCTCAGTAAGGGACATTGCGGACCGGCATGGTACAGTGCCTTGGCAAATGTCGGTTTCTTTGATAAAGAGGAGTTGTATACACTGAATGCCGGCGGTACTCGTCTTCCTTCCCATCCCGATCGTTTAAAAACACCGGGAGTGGATATGACCAGCGGCTCGCTTGGACAGGGAACCAGCGTTGCGGCAGGTATTGCGAGCGGTTTTCATATGGATCGTTCTCAGCGCTACGTTTATTTAATTTGCGGCGATGGAGAACTGAATGAAGGACAATGCTGGGAGGCGTTTCAGTATATCGCTCATTATCGCTTACATCATTGTATCGTAATCATTGATGTAAATAAGAAACAGTTGGACGGTTTCACACGTGACGTCATGAATCCGTTCTGTATTGCCAAAAAAATGGAAGCATTTGGATTCCATGTCCAACAGGTAAAAGGAAATGATGAGGAAGCCATCAGCCGAGCGATCGATCAAGCAAAGTGTATTCAAGATCAAGCGGTGTGCATTGTTTTGGATTCCATCAAGGGACAGGGTGTACCTTATTTTGAAGCATTGGCAGATAATCATTCGGTGAAATTTGATAATGAGGCGATTCTTTCCGCAACCGATCAAGCCATTGCGGATCTGGAAGAATTTGTGGAAAGAGGTGATGTGTGTGTTTAGATTGGCAGAAAACAGAAATGAAAAGGGAAAAGATCAGCGCATGGCCATCGTGGAAACCTTGCAGGAATTGATGACACAGGATGATCGCATCGTTGTATTAGAGGGTGATCTGGGAGCCGCAAGCGGGTTTGCCAAAATTGGCAAGTCCCATCCCGAGCGCTTTATCCAATGCGGCATTGCGGAAGCTAACATGACCGGGGTTGCCGCAGGCTTGTCTTTGCTCGGTTTTAAACCATGGATTCATTCTTTTGCGCCTTTTGTATCCCGACGTAACTTCGATCAATTATATGTATCCGGAGCCTATGCACAAAACACCATTAACATTTATGGCTCTGATCCCGGTTTTGCGGTAGCACACAACGGTGGAACTCATACCGCGTGGGAAGATGTCGCGTTGATGCGCACCATTCCCGGTTCTATTGTTGTCGATCCGTGTGATGCGGTTCAATTTGCCTGGGTTGTAAGGGAATTGATGAAACTTAAGGGAATCCATTATGTACGATCCAATCGCAAGGCAGTGCGTAAAGTATATAGCGAGGATTCTGCCTTTACCTTAGGCAAAGGAAATTTGCTGAAAAAGGGAAGCGATGTTTTGATCGTTTGCGCCGGAGAACTGATCAGTGAAGCTTTGGATGCGGCGGAAGTGCTGGAAGAAAAAGGATACAGTGTCGCTCTCATTGATATGTTTACCATTAAGCCGTTAGATAAAGAACTGTTGCTTGCGGAAGTGAAAGGAAAAAAATTGATGATTTCATTTGAAAATCATTCTGTTATCGGCGGGCTTGGCAGTGCAATAGAAGAAGTCATTGCGGCAAATTCAATGAACATTAGATTCCATAAGATAGGTGTGGAAGAGCGCTTCGGACAGGTAGGTTCCGCCGCATTCCTACAAAAAGAATATCATTTAACGGCACAGGATATGATCGACAAAGTCATGTCAGAACTTGGTTGATCGCTTATCAATAATTCTGTTTGCTTATTAACAAAGTTAAGCGTTTGATCATAAGAATATCAGTTAAGCAAACCATCATGAGGAAGAATTCTTATATGAAGAAAATAGCAATTACCGGAGCCAATGGTTATCTGACCTCTCTGATTCAGCTGTATAACGGAAACGATTATAAGTTTATCCGTGTATCGACAAAGGATTCGGATTTATCTCATCCTGATTTGGTCTATGCGTATTTTGATGCATTGGATATGGATGTTGTCGTTCATACCGCGGCAATCGCTGCGACGGCCGCATGTCAAAATGAACCGGAACGGATACACCGCGTCAATGCCCAATCGGCTGTTGAAATTGCGAAAGTCTGTCGTGATAAACAGAAAAAGTTTATCTTTATTTCAACGGAACAGGTTTATAACGGCAAGAGTGAAACGGGACCGTTTGCGGAGGAAGATGTGCCGTTAACAGTGACCAATTACGGTCTTCATACAAAGCATGTAGAAAACTATGTAATTTTACGGCGTTCCTCGCAGATCGGTCTGGCTCTTCCCGATGTTCATCCCAGTGTCAATCTCATCAAACAAACGCTGTCTGCGATCTGCAGTCAGAATCCGACTTATTTCACAGTCAATGAAAAACGCGGCATTACCTATGCTAGCGTTTAGCATTTCAGTTTTCAAAACTGCTGGCTTTGCCAAGCGATATTTATCATTTTTCTTCTTATAATGATCGTAATACTTATGAAGTTGCTCAATATATAGCAAAGCGTTTTGGTTATGATGAGAAAGCCATCCATACATACATTTTACCTGATCAGGAGCGTTATGCGGATCGTTTTCGGGATTATCGCCTTGACAGCAGTAAAATCACAGCATTTGGCATTGAACTTGGGACGCTGGAAGAAGATGTGTCAATGTGTTTAAAAGACTTTGACTGGTAAGGATTGAAATCGTTAAAGATAAATCGAAATGGGAAAAGAAAGGCCTATAAGAGTATAGGAAAGGATAGATAGTGTTTTTTATAATACATGGAATTCATAGGATTAGGGAATTTTATGTTCACTATAACCGCAAAAACTATCATTAAATTAAAGTTATGCGATTCGTAACCACAAAACCTTTGTCAAGCTGATACATCCTCATCTTTTCCTTGTGGGATTGCCTTCTTTTTGATATAGTATATAAGGAAAAAATCTAAAAAAATCAATGTTAGAAAAGGGAAAGTCAGTACATTTGACTTTCACTGTTTAGAAAGCGAGGCAGGAACCATGAGTGTCATGATTGAACGCTTAGAAGGAATGGTAAACCGATATCATGAAATTACCGAATTGATGATGACATCCGAAGTCGTTTCCGATAGTAAGCGATTAGCACAACTTGGTAAGGAACAAGCAGATTTGACCCAAGTTGTGGAAACATACACCGAATATAAAAAAGCGGTGAATGATGTAGAGGATGCCAAAGCATTATTAAAAGAAGATGATAAGGAAATCAAAGAGATGGCGCAGTTGGAAATTAACAGCGGAAATGAACGAATCGCAGAGTTGTTACAGCGCCTGGAAATTCTGTTAATTCCGAAGGATCCCAATGATTCCCACCATGCGATTATGGAAATTCGCGGAGCAGCCGGCGGCGATGAAGGCAATATTTTTGCCGGAGATCTGTATCGGATGTATGTGAAATACGCGGAGTCAAAGGGATGGAAAATTGAAACGATAGAAATGGATGCTTGTGAAGCAGGCGGATTTTCACTGGTGAGTTTTATGGTTAAGGGTGACGGCGCATATGGAACGTTTAAGTTTGAAAGCGGCAGTCATCGAGTACAGCGAGTACCTAAGACCGAAAGTCAGGGACGCATTCACACTTCCACTGCTACCGTTTTGGTTTCACCCGAAATCGAACCAGAAGACTTTGATATTGATATGAACGATCTGGAAATTGAAACGATGCGCTCTTCCGGAGCCGGAGGTCAGCACATCAATAAAACTGATTCTGCGGTCAGAATTGTGCATAAACCCACAGGTATCGTAGTAAAGTGTCAGGATGGCCGTTCTCAACATGAGAACCGCTTAACAGCGCTGATGACAATTCGTTCTCGTGTCTATGAGGAGCATCAGCGAGAATTGGAAGCACAGGCAGGGGCAGAACGCCGCTCTAAAATCGGCAGCGGCGATCGCTCGGAAAAAATTCGTACTTATAACTATCCGCAAAACCGTGTTACCGATCATCGTATCGGTTATACGGTTAATCAGCTGGATCGCATTATGGAGGGGCGGCTGGATGATTTGTTTACGGCGCTGCTCAGTGCGGATCAACAGGCAAAATTGGCCGGAGCGAAAGAATAATGGCGAGTTATCGCAGTGTACTCAAGGATGCGCAGCGGCGCATGGACGAGGCCGGATACGGAGAACAGGCGGCACAGCTCTATTTGTTAGAGTTGACCAATCAAAGTAATCATAATCTGTACATGGAAATGGATGAAGCCATTGATGACGAATTAAGAGAACAATATCAGGCCGGTATCGAACGAATGATCGACGGAGAACCGTTGGGATATGTATTGGGATATGAATGGTTTTACGGCTATCGTTTTCATGTGAATGAAGCGGTATTGATACCGCGTCCGGAAACCGAGGAATTGGTGGCCAACATCTTGGCGGAATACGATGAATACTTTTCTGCACAATATGATGTGACTGCTGTGGATATCGGAACCGGCAGTGGTGCGATTGCGGTGGCGTTAAAAAAAGAGGCACCCGCTCTCAATATGGTGGCAACGGACATCAGTAGCGAAGCCATTGCGGTTGCACGTGAGAATGCTTTATCCAACGAGGCTGTGGTCGCGATGTTAATCGGGGATATGTTGGAACCGTTATGCGATCGGAATCTGAAAGTCGATATTTTGATCTCTAATCCCCCGTATATTCCTCAAGCGGAAACGATGGAGAAAAGCGTTGTTGACTTTGAACCGCACTTGGCGCTGTTTGGCGGAGCAAACGGCTTAAAATATTATCGTGAAATCTTTTCCCAATGCCGTAAGGTATTAAAAGAACGAGCCTTATTGGCATTTGAAATGGGTTGGAATCAGAAAGAGGCCATGGAAGAATTACTGAAAGAATACTTCCCCAATGATCGTTATGAAATTCGTAAAGACATGAGCGGAAAAGATCGTATGTTATTCATTTATATCAACTTATAGGAGGAATTCCTCCTTTTTACATGAAGCAACAAAGAAATATAGCCTGTCAACGACTATGGGGCAAGGAATACTTCAGTGAAGATGAAGCATAAGGAATACACAGCGATAATATTGATTCGTGAAAATGATGTTTTTGCCTCATTTTATGGGGAATCGTGTATAATAGTAAGGAAAAAGCAGGTGAGAATATGGCAGATGTGATTGTGATCGGCGGCGGACATGCCGGAGTGGAAGCGGCTTTAGCGTGTGCGCGTAATAAAAAACAAACCATTTTATATACATTACATATTGATATGATTGCCAGTATGCCTTGCAATCCCAGTATCGGCGGACCGGCCAAGGGAATCGTAGTACGGGAAATTGACGCGCTGGGCGGAGAAATGGGCAAAGCGGCAGACGCAACGGCACTCCAATTCAAAATGTTAAATACGACCAAAGGTCCGGGAGTTCAATGTCTTAGAGTACAGTCGGATAAAATCGCTTATAAACAATATATGAGAAACGTACTGCTTCATCAGGAAAATTTGGAAGTACGCGAAATGATGATTGAAAAACTATTGGTAGAGAATCATCGTGTCAAAGGGGTTGTGCAAGCTGATGGAACGAACGAATCAGCCTTTGTGGTCATTATGACAACCGGTACTTTTATGGACGCTTCCGTTCTTGTCGGACACAGTGCAGCGCCAAGTGGACCGGAAGGGGAACCGACAACGCCGGATCTGTCACAATCACTGCGCGATTGGGGTATCAAGACTTTCCGGTTGAAAACCGGAACACCGGCGCGCATTCTGAGCGAATCCATCGATTTTTCCAAAACCGAAATCCAGCCCGGAACCAAAGAACCGGTTTGTTTTTCCTATGAGACCAAACAAACACGTCCTTTTGAAAAACAGCTTCCGTGTTATCTGACCTATACGACTGCCAAAACTCATAAAATCATTCGTGATAACCTCGAACAATCAGCGATGTATTCCGGCTTGGTGAAAGGAGTCGGACCGCGATATTGTCCCAGTATTGAAGATAAGCTTGTTCGTTTTGCGGATAAACCACGCCACCAGTTGTTCTTAGAACCGGAAAGTGAATCCTTGGATACTACCTATGTACAAGGCTTCTCCACTTCGATGCCGCATGATGTTCAGGAAGCAATGCTGCATAGTTTGCCGGGATTGGAACATTGTGTCATTTCCCGTTATGCCTATGCGATTGAATATGATGCGATCAACCCGCTTCAAATGAAACCGAGTTTGGAAAGTAAAATCATCGAGAACTTATTTACGGCCGGTCAGATCAACGGCACCAGTGGTTATGAAGAAGCCGCCGGACAGGGGTTGTTGGCCGGTATCAATGCTGTGAAAAAGCTGGAAGGTAAAGAACCGCTGATTTTACATCGTGATGAGGCATATCTAGGTGTTCTGATTGATGATTTGGTAACCAAAGGCACCAACGAGCCTTATCGGTTACTAACATCGCGGGCTGAATATCGGCTGTTATTACGCCATGACAATGCGGATGAGCGCCTTTGTACTTATGGCTATGAAGCCGGACTAATCAGTGAAGAGCGTTATCAGGCGTTCGCGGCGATGCGAAACCAAAAAGAGCAGACAAAAGAAGCCATGCGAAACATTCGCTTCACATCGAAGGATAACGTCAGCACTTATTTGACACAATTAGGCTTTGAACCGTTAAAAGAAGGTATTGATGCCGCGGAATTGTTAAAGCGACCTCAAGTGACTTTTGCGGGACTGAAGCCATACTTACAATTAGCGGTTTCCGATGAAATCGGCAAACGTGTGGAAATTGAAATCAAATATGAAGGCTATATTGCGAAGGCCAAGCGCGATGCACAAAACTTACGCAAAATGGAAGCGCGCATTCTGCCGGATGATTTGGATTATGAGGCGTTGCCTCATCTTTCCTTAGAAGCCAAACAAAAATTAAATCAGATTCGACCTCATACGATGGGACAGGCCAGTCGCATCTCCGGTGTGAATCCGGCTGATTTGGCAGTATTGGCAATTTATCTGGAAAGCAGATAATCAAGACA
>CAJUGR010000060.1 GCA_910586285.1 uncultured Erysipelotrichaceae bacterium | reverse complement strand
TGAATTAATATTATGCTTTTGCTTTCTTTTTTCAGAAAAGTTTTATGATGGATGCTGAGAATCTGTCAAAACAAAAGCGTGATACGGATGAGAAGGAACGAATATGATAGAACGAAATAAGGCGATGGTACTTCAAAAGCCACCGTGATTTGTTACATGATAAATCACAATCTAAATATTAGAAGTACAGAGCCGAGTTTTCATGCATAAAAGCATTCCCTTTCGCATACGTTTGCCTTGAGGAGGTGCTTTTTATTATGAGAACAAATGGTAAAATTATAGCCAAAATTATATTATTGGTCGGCTTTTTATGTATTACACCATTTTTTAAAGGGATTTCGGTCTTTATGAAAAACAGTGGCTTTTTGGATGCGTGTGTTTATCACCAGTATGAGTTGGATGAAAGCATCTCGATTAAAGATGAGATGAACTTATTATCATATCATTCCGATCTCACAATCACGGATGATTTTCAATTTGAAATGACACAGGATTTTGATCAAGAACCTTCAGAAGAAAGCGGTCAAAAGGAAACGGGAACCACGGATAAGAAGGATTCCGACCCAGAAACGAAGGAAGGCGAGAAAGGAAAAGAGAAGCCGGTGGATACCGGTAAAAAAGTATATATTTACAGTACCCATCAAAGTGAAGAATATGTCGGCGGGCAAACGGTAATGGATGCTTCGGCTGTTTTGGGCAATGCGTTGGAAGAGCGTGGAATCCATGTTGTTTTGGAAACAGCTAATTTTAAAGAGTATTTGAATGCACAGGGGTGGGATTATAATCAAAGTTACAGAGCCTCTTATAACTATTTGAACGATGCTCTGGTGAATTACGGCGGTTTTGATTTGATCATTGATTTGCATCGGGATGCGATTCCGCGGGAAGCCAGTTATTTGGATGCGAATGGGAAGCGCTATGCAAAAATGATGCCGGTAGTCGGAGGGTTGGGAAAGAATGCCAAAGTAATTGAACAGGAAGCAGCGGCATTATCCGACATCATTGACGGTAAGGTTCATGGTATCATGAGATCGACGATGGTCCGTGAGGCTTATTATAATCAGGAAGTGAGTGAACGAATGATGCTGATTGAATGCGGTGGAAACGTGAACCCTTTCGAAGAAGTCGAAAATTCGATGGATGTCTTGGCGGACGGCATCTATGACTATTTGATGAGGTGATATGATGAAACGATTTTTGGCCGATGCTCTATTGGTATGGTTGGTGATCTCATTGATGACTTATATCAATGAGGATGATCCTCAGCCGGATGTGAATGAGCGCATTACGGAATTTGAGGATGAAATTGCTCGTCATGAAGCAGTAACGCAGAAAGTGGATACCACTCGTTTGAATCCGATTCACGAGAATCACGCTGCACGGATGGCACAGGCGGGTAGTGAATTTGTTGTTAATGTTATGGATAAAGGAGTCGATATTGTTTCCCAGCTCATTCATGGCTTTATGCAATAGGCAATCCTAGTGCTTTATGGTATAATGAGTTTCAAGTAAGGGGATTGTGTAGCGTGAAGCGTATAAATCAAGATTTAACGACCGGGAATATTACTACCAAGCTGTGGCTTTTTGCGTTGCCTTTTATGTTAGGAAATGTGCTGCAGCAATTTTATCATTTGTGTGATACGTGGATTGTTGCAAAATACATTGGAGATGATGCCTTGGCTGCGGTTGGCTCATCCTATACACTAATGAATTTTTTCACTTCTGTCATTTTGGGCTTGTGCCTGGGCAGCGGTGCTTTTTTTGCCATTACTTTTGGTCAGAAACAATGGGCACGATTGCGCAACGGCATCTTTTTATCATTTACGTTCATAGCGCTGTTATCGTTTGGGTTAACCTTAGCGGCTTTTTGGCTGGTGGATGAAATTATCGAGTGGCTTCAAACTCCCGCAGCGATTACGACCATGACACGGGATTATCTGGTCAACGTGTTTTGGGGTTTGATGGCCATTTTTATCTATCATTATTTTGCCAATTTGTTGAGAAGCATCGGTAATTCACTGTTGCCGCTGCTATTTTTGGCTATTTCGGTCATCGCCAATATCGGGTTGGATATTCTTTTTGTGGCCGTTTATGAAACCGGTGTGCCGGGGGCAGCCATTGCGACAGTGATTGCGCAGTATCTGTCTGCCATAGGATTAATGGTTTATGCTCTTCTGGCTTATCCCCAGCTGCGGCCGCAACGATCCGATCGGGTATGGCGGCGCAATGAGATGCAGGAGATCTTATCGTTGTCCGGTTACACTTGTCTCCAGCAATCGGTGATGAACTTCGGCATTTTAATGGTTCAAGGAATTGTTAACAGCTTCGGCACAGCAGTGATGTCCGCTTTTGCCGTGGCGGTGAAAATTGATACGATTGCGTATATGCCGGTGCAGGATTTCGGCAATGCATTTTCTACCTTGATCGCCCAAAATTACGGCGCAGGGAAGTGGGATCGCATTCACCGGGGAATCAGGACATCTTTGGTGAATGTCACCTTGTTTTGTTGTTTGATCAGCGCATTGGTATGGATTTTTGCGGAACCGTTGATGGGGATTTTTATTGACGAAAGCCAAGTAGAGATGATTCACATCGGGGCACAGTACTTGCGAATCGAAGGCTTTTTCTACATCGGAATCGGTATCCTTTTTATGCTGTATGGATATTTTCGTGCCATCCAACGTCCGCAAGTATCATTGGTACTCACTGCGATCTCGTTAGGTACGCGGGTGTTGTTAGCCTATTGGCTTTCTCGTATTTCCTTTATCGGAGTGATCGGCATCTGGGCAGCGATTCCGATCGGGTGGCTGCTTGCGGATCTTTACGGTATGATCGTCTATTGGCGAGGAAATCGATCAACGGAAGGACAGAAATTACAGGAATCATAAATTGCAGTGTCAGGACAAACACATCTAATTAAACGAAGATAAATAGTATTGTAAAAGAAAAGACGGCTTTTATCATCCCACTACGAAAAAGAAAAGTGGTGAATATGATGAATCCATCGTCTTTTTTATATATAACTAAGTATAATTAAGAAATATGAATCATCGTTCATCTAAATTATGCATACACAAGAAATCCTTTAACTTTATATGTCGAACAATACTGGTGGAATAGTCAATCTCATCATTGGTAATTAAGATTTTTGATGACAAATTATCAATTCCGTGGAATGCCGCAAACTCTCTTTCATATGCTTTTTCTTCAGCGACACTATAAGCGACCTGAATATAATACTTCTTATTTCCGCATTGGGCGAGAAAGTCAATCTCTTTTCCGCTATTATCGTATACTGTCACTTGATAACCCATATAAAGTAACTCATTATATATGATATTTTCTAAATTATGAGTAAGATCAAAGCGATTGTCCATACACCGCAAGGAATTGAAAGATACATCCGCAAGATATATTTTGGCATAATAACTCAATTCTCTTTTTGTTCTTGTGGAGTATCTTTTTACGGATTCAATGATATAGGCTTCTTCAAGATAACCGAGATATTTCATAACGGTATTAATTGAACAGGATTCATGCTCCTTTTTTATATAATTGTGTATTGATTGTGCAGAAAAAATTCTTCCGTTCGAGCGCAGAATAAAATTTACGAGATTTTTAAACAGGCTCTCTTTTCGAATATGATGTCGTTGGATAAGATCGTTTAAGATAATCGTATCATCTAAATCATTCAAATATTTGCGTTGTGCTTGAAGACTTTGAAACTCAAAGCGTTTGGGAAAGCCACCCCAAATGAGATAATCATTGATCGAAATTTCACGATTCAGTTCTTTGGTATATTCCAAGATTTCTTTATACACAAAGGGTCGAACACGAAAAGAGACATATCTGCCACTGAGTTCCTTTGTGAATTCACTTGACAACAATTTTGAATTTGAGCCTGTGATAAAGAGTGAATAATCATATAAACGCAACGTTTTACAAGCATCTTGCCAGCCGTCTACCGTCTGTATTTCATCAAAAAACAAGTAACATTTTCCTGTTTTTCTTTGACTTTCCACATAATCAATCAATGCCCTTCCATTGGTAATGTTTGCTGATACTTGCTTATCTTCAAAGTTGATATAAATGATATTCTCGGCTTTATTTTCAATTTCGCGCATGATCTGTTCTAATATCACGGATTTGCCGCAACGGCGTATTCCTGTGATGATTTTAATGAGATCGGAATCATAGAATTCACGGATTGGTTGTATATAATGTTCTCTGTTGATCATAAGCATGCCTCCGAATTCATCATACTGAAAGATTTGTGAAAAGTCAATAAAATCTTTCAGTATAGTGAAAGATTTGTTGATGTTGTTAAAAATCTTTCACTAGCGAAGATTCTTCTTAATCGTCATGTATGATGTTGTCTTTTAATCCGTTTATCAAGTATGTTTGACAATATAAAGGACTTTTCACATTTGCTGCACGGCTTATTCTTTCCAATCCGTTTTCTTTTTGGTATAATTACACAATAATAGGAAATCCGTCCGGGAAGGAGTATGTTCATGGACCAGAAATATATACGTAATTTTTCCATTATCGCCCACATTGATCATGGAAAATCTACACTTGCCGATCGTATCTTGGAACTTACGGATACCGTTGATCAAAGAGAAATGAAGGAACAATTATTGGATACGATGGATCTGGAACGAGAGCGCGGCATAACGATCAAACTGAATGCGGTACAGTTAAAGTATCGCGCTTTGGACGATCAGGAATATATTCTTCATTTAATCGATACTCCGGGTCATGTGGATTTTACTTATGAGGTGTCCCGTTCCTTGGCAGCTTGTGAAGGAGCGGTTTTGGTTGTGGATGCGGCGCAGGGGATTGAAGCGCAGACCTTGGCGAATGTATACCTTGCTTTGGATAATGATCTGGAAATTTTGCCGGTCATCAATAAAATTGATCTTCCCAGTGCACAACCGGAAGTGGTAAAAGCGGAGATTGAGAATGTCATCGGTTTGGATGCAGAAAATGCACCGTTGATTTCTGCGAAAAATGGACTGAATATTCGTGATGTACTGGAAGCGATTGTTCATCAGATTCCGGCACCGTCAGGGAAAGAGGATCATCCGTTACAGGCATTGGTATTTGATTCTTTTTATGATGCTTATCGCGGTGTAGTTGCGTTTGTGCGGGTGAAAGAAGGATGTATTCGCATCGGCGACCGCATTCGCTTTATGGCCAGTGGTGCGGAATATGAAGTGTTGGAGGTGGGTATCCGCAATCCTAAGGAAGTGAAAAAAGAGGTGCTTCATTGTGGAGAAGTTGGTTGGCTGTGTGCCAGCATCAAATCGATTCAAGATGTTCGAGTCGGAGATACCATCACTCACTGTGATCATCCGGCTGCAGCTGCGCTCAGTGGCTATCGGATCATGAATCCGATGGTTTATTGTGGTCTGTATCCGATTGATTCCGCCAAATACAACGATTTGCGCGATGCCTTGGAAAAATTACAGCTTAATGATGCTTCACTGCACTTTGAAGCAGAAACCTCACAAGCTTTGGGCTTTGGATTTCGCTGCGGTTTTCTCGGTTTGCTTCATATGGATGTTGTTCAGGAGCGGATTGAACGTGAATATAAAATCGATCTTATTCTTACGGCGCCTTCCGTTATTTATCACGCTTATTTAAGTGATGGATCAATGATCAAGATCGACAATCCCAGTATGCTGCCGGAGCCGCAGAAGATCGATCATATTGAGGAGCCGTATGTGAAGGCAAGTATTATGACTCCCAACGATTATGTCGGCGCGATTATGGAATTGTGCCAGAAAAAACGCGGTATTTATAAGGATATGGTATACATTGATGAAAACCGGATGGATATCGTTTATGAATTGCCATTGGGGGAAATCGTCTATGATTTCTTTGATCGCTTGAAGTCCTGTTCAAAAGGCTATGCCTCACTGGATTATGAATTGGTTGGTTATCAGACAAGCAAGCTGGCAAAAATGGATATTTTATTGAACGGCGAGTGTGTCGATGCGCTGTCGCTCATCGTACATAAAGACTTTGCGGCAGGACGCGGCCGTTTGATTTGTGAAAAATTAAAGACATTGATTCCTCGCCAACAATTTGAAATTCCGGTACAGGCGGCTTTGGGCGGTAAAATCATCGCCCGCACCGATATCAAATCCTTGCGCAAAAACGTCTTGGCAAAATGCTACGGCGGCGATATTTCCCGTAAGAAAAAGCTGTTGGAAAAACAGAAAGCAGGAAAGAAACGCATGAAGGCTGTCGGTTCGGTCGAGGTACCACAAGAAGCATTCATGGCGGTATTATCGATGGAGGATGAATAACCAAGAGAAACGCAATTCATCACATAGCCGTGTAGAATTCGCACCGCCGATGTCTTGTTTTTTCTATCTTTGTCGAACTTCTCAAGTCCGCGTTCGTTGCGTGTTAAAATATGTGAGAGGTGAAACGGCAATGTTTGAAACAGCGAGAAAATACAGTGAAAGCACGTATTATAATAAAACAGATTTGGAAAAGGAAATGGACTATTATTTGGTAGATCCGCTATGGCATGAGATCGAACAATATCGATCTTTATTCCGACAGGAATTTCCCCTTCAAGGAAAAAAGACGTATTTGATTCGTAATCCGCTTGTCAATGATACAATGGCAATTACGCAGGAATGGTTATTGGCATGGCTGATGAAGCATCAGGAATCAAGCGATGTTGATATTGATCTATTTTGGTTGAAAGAAGCAGAAAGGGAACGCTTTACCCGCTTATTGGTCAAAATGCGTTATGATAAAGAAATGAATCCCCGTCTTTTATTTCAGGAGGTATTCGATCATTTCATTGTTGATCGCAATTTGGAGTTAGCGCTGCGTTCCTATTTAGAAGAGGAAACGAATAACCTGTTATTGAAGTTATTTCGCTTAGGCATGGAGTGTGACAAGCGAACGGCGTTTCTGTTGTATTTTCCTACCCTCTATCTTCATCATTGTTTTCCTTTATCGGCATTTGTGACGATGGAGGAATTGATGGATCGCTTGGATCACCATATTATCAATATGGATGTGACATCGAATTTTTTGACACTTCTTGAAGTTTTAAGGTTGAAATTCTCCGATGAAATGTTATCATTAAATAGAAAAGATACGATTTCATTACAAAAATTAGATGCACGGGAACTCATGGAGCGCTACCCGATGTTACAGAAGGAAAGCATCGCATTTTATGTGGCTCATCGCAAACTGCATCATTATTACACGTTACAGGATTATATGCAGAATGCCGGAGTGTGTTACGAGACGGCCCGTTATTCAATGGAAAAGTTAGTCGCATTAAAGTGGTATCAAAAACAGAAAATCGGGAAGAAATTTGTGTATTTTGTGATGTAAAGGGGGTTGGGTAATAATGCGAATGCAGGATTATTACAAAAGCTTATGCTGAGGATAATGGCGTATATACATGATATGGATTTGTTAAGGGATCTCATGGAATTAACACGCAACGAGACGTGGATTCATATGATGGCACTTTCCACATTACCGAGCGGAAGTGATTTTATCAGACCATTGTCTATTGACGTGCTTTTGCTTGATTGTACAAAAGATCAGGAAGCTGCCATAGCCTTTGCGGCCACGATCCGGGCTGAGAGGGGAGTGCCGATTCGCATTGTGTACATGCTGGAAAACCGAATGACAAATACGGTTCAAAAAATCATAGCTCAGGATGCAAAAGCTACGATTATGTATGCGCCTTTTTCCGTTAGTAAAATGATGATGGAATTGATGAAGAACGGAGTACAAAAGCAAGGCAGCTTATTGTATCTGAATGATGAAGGAACGGTTTCTCAGTTGATTCAGGATATGGGGATTCCTGTTCATCTTAACGGCTTTCGCTATATTAAAACTGCGGTGATTTTTTTGTTACAACGGAATGATCAGAAATTACTTATGCATCAGTTGTATAAGGAAATTGCGCGGATTCATATGACAACATCTTCACGAGTAGAAAAAGCGATTCGTGATGCTATTGATTATGCGTATCGCTTTGTACCTGAACAGATTCAAATTCAGCATCGTAAACCGACCAATTCACAGCTCATTCATTTGGTTTATGAGCGAATGTTGCAAAAGCAACAGGAAACACATGAAGAAAGGAAAGTTCTTGTATGACAAAAGCCATGTATGTTCACGTTCCGTTTTGTGATCATATCTGTGCCTATTGTGATTTTACCCGCTGCGGTTACTATCAGCCATTGGCAGAGCAATGGTTATGTGCGATAAAAAAGGAATTGCAAGAAAAATCATTGGAGCCGTGCATCAGTATGTATATCGGCGGTGGAACTCCCAGTGCCTTGAGTGAATCACAGCTAAAGACATTATTAGAGGCGCTTGCCCCTTATACGGAACATGTGAGTGAATATACGATGGAAGCAAATGCAGAATCGCTGAGCACGGCTAAAATAGCCTTGTTGGTAAAATACGGTGTCAATCGCATTTCGATGGGGGCACAAAGCTTTCAGCCTCACCATTTACGCCGGATGGAACGCAGTGCCGATTATTCGATGATAAAGCAGTGCATTGAAGAATTGCGTTCACGTCATATTAAAAACATTTCATTGGATTTGATGTATGGCTTACCGGATCAAACCATGAGTGAATGGGAAGAGGACCTTCACAAGGCAATGGCGTTACCGATCACCCATCTTTCCTTGTATGCCTTGACAATTGAGGAAAATTCACGCTTTGGCAAAGCGAATATCAAGCCTTGTGATTCTGATGTGGAAGCCGATTTTTATGAACGGGCAATGAAATTGTTAAACGCAAACGGCTTTCAACAGTATGAAATCAGTAATTTCGCCCGTGATCATCGCGTTTCCCGACACAATCTGGCATATTGGCACTATGAAGATTTTTACGGCATCGGATGTGGTGCTAGCGGAAAAGAAAATCATGTCCGCTATGATAATACCCGAAATTTACATACGTATATTCAAAACGGCCCTAGTCCCGAACAGATCCGCTTAACTCCGGAAGAAGAAATGTTTGAAATGATGATGATGGGACTGCGTTTACAGGAAGGGGTAGCGGATACAACATTTCACAAACGCTTTGACTGTTCCTACCACGATGTATTTGAGGATGCGATTCAAAAGCATATTGCATTGGGTAATTTACAGGAATATGATTGCCGATTGTCCGCTACCGAACAGGGGATGATGTTACTGCATGAAATTCTGGTGGATTTCTTATAAATATCTTGCACAAGCATATTCCTTGTGTTAAAATATAATGGCTTTCGTACTGGGTTTTTACGTTTACTCCGACGAATTACGCGGTAAGAAAGGACATGACAATAGGAGGAAAATTATATGTTGTTAAAAGCAGAAAAACAAGCTATCATGAAAGAGTATGCACGTTTTGAAGGGGATACAGGTTCTCCGGAAGTGCAAATTGCGGTATTAACGGAAAAAATCAATCGGTTAACCGAGCATATGAAGGAGCATAAGCATGATTATCATTCTCATCGCGGATTGATGAAGATGATCGGTCATCGCCGTAACTTGCTAGCTTACTTGAAAAACAAGGATCTGAATCGTTATCGGGATCTGATTGCCCGTTTGGGTCTGCGTAAGTAATCGCATGAAAACGCCTTGTGCGTTTTTTTCTTTTTTCAATGAGGAGGGCACATGATCGTGAAAAATAATGAGACCTCTCGATAAAATTTCAATCATTATGACATAATTTCGCTACGACACACAATGTTTGATCGAAGGAAAAAAACTAGATGAAGATGTTATTGGTACTTATATTCGTGAAAACTTACAAGGAGATTGCTTGTTGGCGGTTGGAGATGAAGAATTGATTAAAATCCATTATCATACCAATGAACCGTGGAAGCTGTTGGAATATTGTGCTTCTCTCGGTGAAATTTATGATATTGTGATCGAAGATATGGAGCGACAGGCTCGAGGATGTAAAGGGTAAATTTCCTAATGGAGAATGTTAAAGTTAGCATTTTTTCACCGATATCATGCTCTAGAATGAATAAACTGCATTTGGTGAAAGTGAAGCAATTCCCTAACTTTTATAAATTTTTACCGGAAAACATAAGACCGGTGCAATTTCTTATGTTTTTTAAGCTGAAAATATGATATGATTATACAGGTATAAAAAAATTGAGGTGAAAGAATGAGTAAGCAAACATTCAGTTTGGATTTCTGCGGACGTACATTGACCGTAGAAACCGGCGAAATAGCGAAACAGGCAGGCGGTTCCGCGTTGATCCGCTATAATGATACGGTGGTATTATCGGCAGCAACTGCCAGCAAACAGGCCAAAGAAGGAATTGATTTCTTCCCGTTGACCGTATCGTTTGAAGAAAAACTATATTCCGTTGGTAAGATTCCGGGCGGTTTTTTGCGTCGTGAGGGTCGACCGAGCGAGCATGCCACTCTGACGGCACGAATGATTGATCGTCCGATTCGTCCGTTGTTTGCGGATGGATTCCGTAACGAGGTACAGGTTGTTAATACCGTGATGTCGGTGGATCAGGAATGCTCAGCGGAAATGGCAGCGATGTTTGGTGCATCAATGGCTTTGTGTATATCGGATATTCCTTTTAACGGGCCGATTGCCGGAGTCATTGTCGGCCGGATCAACGGTGAGTACGTGATCAACCCCACACCGGAGCAATTGGAAAATGAAAGCGACATCCATTTGACAGTGGCTGGTACAAAATATGCCGTAAACATGGTTGAAGCCGGAGCGAAAGAAGTCAGTGAAGAAGTTATGCTGGGGGCGATTATGTTCGGACATGAACATATTAAACAATTGGTTGCATTCCAAGAGGAAATCGCAGCTGCTGTCGGTAAAGAAAAAATGGAAGTGACACTCTACACCCCGGATGAGGCGATTGTGGCGGAAATTAAAGAAAAATTTGAGGCGGATATTCGTAAGGCGGTTTCCATTGAAAAGAAACTGGAGCGCTATGGTAAAATTGATGAATTGACCGAACAAGCAGTAGCCTTGTTTGAAACGAAGGAATATGAGAATGATAAAGCCAAAGAAAAAGCGATTAAACAGGTAAAAGAAATCTGTCACGGCATCGAAGCAAATGAAGTGCGCCGTTTGATTATTGAAGATAAGGTACGTCCGGACGGTCGTAAGATTGATGAGATTCGTCCGTTGGATTCCCAAGTGGATCTGTTGCCGCGCACACACGGCAGTGCTATGTTTACCCGCGGTGAAACGCAGGTGATGAGCGTTACCACTTTAGGTCCGTTAAATGATCACCAGATTATTGATGATGTTACCGAAGTGGAAGAAAAGCGCTTTATGCATCATTATAACTTCCCGCCGTATTCAGTAGGGGAAACGGGCCGCATGGGCAGTCCGGGCAGAAGAGAGATCGGTCATGGGGCATTGGGTGAGCGTGCTTTGTCTCAAGTGTTGCCAAGCGTTGAGGATTTCCCATATACGATTCGTACCGTAGCGGAAGTGCTGGAATCTAACGGTTCTTCTTCACAGGCATCCATCTGTGCGGGAACGATGTCCTTAATGGCTGCCGGTGTGCCGATCAAGGCTCCGGTTGCGGGCATTGCCATGGGCTTGATTATGGATGAAAATAACGTAAATTATACGGTATTAACCGATATTCAAGGTATGGAAGATCATTTCGGCGATATGGACTTTAAAGTTGC
>CAJUGR010000059.1 GCA_910586285.1 uncultured Erysipelotrichaceae bacterium | reverse complement strand
CCCCTCCGGAATTGGCAGCCGATATTATGACACGTGGTTTGGTGATGACCGGTGGCGGGGCTCTGTTGCGCAATTTTGATGCGTTGCTCAAACAGGAATTGAAAATCCCGGTTTATGTCGCAGAGAATCCGCTGAACTGCGTTGTGAACGGATGTATGAAAATGTTGAAAAATTTATAATGTCAAAAGATTGCTTTTGACATTTTTTAAGGAAAGAGAGAAAAACAATGACAAATCCTAAAATTGAATGTATTGCGATGGATATGGACGGAACCTTACTTCAGGATGATCAAACCATGGATCCGATTACCATGAAAAGCTTACTAAAAGCGCAAGCACAGGGAATTATGATCATTTTGGCAACCGGACGCGATAAAGGCGGCGTAGACTTTGTCAGCGAAGCGCTGCATCTGGAAGAGGGCAATCATTATATTGCCGGAGTCAATGGACAAATCATTTACAGCTTTGCCAAAAAGGAGTATTGGGTAGATGATGTGCTGGGGGAGAAGGATGCACAAGTCATTTTGCATACGGCGAAAAAATACGGCTGTGAAGCGATTTGTTTCTGCGGCTATGATCTTTATGACTATGTGCCGCTGAGAATGAAACTGATTAAAAAAGCCAGCGGTTTATTCAAGGGAGTATCACGCGACTATGGGTTAAAACAAGGTAAGCGTAACTTTATTCATATTGACAACCCCGATTATGAAATTACCCAGGATATCAATAAGTGTATTTATATTCAGACCGCTCCGTTTTTTCAGCGTCATCTGGAACAAATGCGCTCGGAATTGTCTGCTTATGATTTGGTCTGTGTCGGCCCGACGTGGATCGAAGTGATGCCCAAAGGCGTAAGTAAGGGCAGTGCAATTTTACGGATTGCGGCGGAAAACAAAATTCCGAAAGAAAATATTTTGTGTTTTGGGGACGCCGAGAATGACTTGTCCATGATGGAGTTGATTCCCCATAGTATTGCGATGGGCAATGCGATGGATATTGTAAAACAAAAGGCTTGGCAGGTAACGGATACCAATATGAATCACGGTATTGCCAAAGCCTTGGAACGCTATGTATTTCAAAATTAATCGCAGTGATGCTAATCTTTTGATCGTTTCAAACGAATGATATCAGCGCTTGTTGCATTCAGTAAACTGATTAACTCCTGTGGATTCGCTTCCAACTGAATTCCGATCTTTCCGCCGCTGAAAAAAACGGTGTCATAGGATAGGGCAGAATCATGAAAAACTGTGGGATAATTTTTCTTCATGCCGATGATCGAACAACCACCGCGCACATAGCCGCTGAGTGAAAAAATTTCTTTGACAGGAACTAAGGTCAAGCTTTTTTCATTCACAGCTCTGGCGCCTTTTTTTAAATCCAATTCACAGAGAACCGGTAAAGCAAATACATAAATATGATGATCGGCAGTCTGTGTGATTAGTGTTTTAAAGACACGGCTTGGATCCTGATGAAGCAGCTTGGCAACGGAAAGTCCATAGTCATGATCGGGTTTGTCGAATTCATAACTCTGTATGCGATAGGCAATTTTGGCTTGATCTAAAATGCGCATGGCATTGGTTTTAGGAATCTTTTTCATGTCAGTTAGTATAACATGAAGCGAAAAGAATGCACAAGCCTTTTTCTTTGGGATGATTTCTTGTATAATCATACGGTGTAGAATAGCGGAGGAAAAATCATGGCATTAAAATTAATCGTAACGGATATGGATGGGACATTGCTGCGCAGCGATAATACGATATCTCAATATACTAAAGATGTATTAATCCAAGCCCAAAAGCAAGGTATTATATTGGTGTTGGCCAGCGGTCGCAATTATCATAAGCTGATGCCGTATGCCAAGCAATTGCAGATGAAACGCTTTGGCGGTTATTTTATTGAGGTGAACGGTGTTGCAGTCTATCAATGCAAAGATGACAAGCGTCAGCGCTTTCATGAAATGAGCGGTCAAGCGGCGCAAGCAATCTTTAACAAATTACTGCCTTATGAAGTAGAGATTCAGGCTATGGGGGATGATTTCATTTATGATTATATCCCTGATTCCATGATGGAAGAGAAAATCCGTTATCGGAAGGAACATCATTTGCCGGATGATTGTCCGTGGACGGGCGGAGCATTTACCTTTATTATGGATAATCGCATCGGCTATCCTCACCAGGTTACGATCCACTCGGCAAAGGAGTTACCGCCAACGATGAATAAACTGGCTGTTTCGCATCTGCCCTCGCGTTTACAAGCGCTGTTACCGACAATCCGCAAGGAACTTGAGGATGATTATTGGATCGGTCTTACAAGTCCGGGATGGCTGGAAGTGATGCCGAAAGGAATAACCAAAGGAAATGCTTTACAACAGCTTTGTGCGTCGTTAGGTGTAGAGGCGGAATCGGTCATGGCATTTGGCGATGGCGAGAACGATCGGGAAATGTTACAATGGGCAGGACATGGCGTGGCTATGGCCAACGGTTTGGATTCGGTTTTTGCCATTGCTGATGAGATTTGTCCTTCCAATCAAGAGGACGGACTCGCAAAAACCGTGGCGAAATATATCAGTGGGCAAAATGAATGATTTTTCTCATCAATGTGGTATACTATGTTTATGAAAATCACAAAGGAGGTTAATGATGAAAGTTGTAAATACAAAGGAGTTTGATTCCTTGATTACGAGTGAACCGTTAGTTCTGGTTGATTTCTTTGCGACATGGTGCGGCCCTTGTAAGATGTTGGCTCCCGTACTAGAAGAAGTCGCAGCGAAATGTGAAGGGAAAGTACAAATTGTTAAGGTGGATGTGGATGCAAGCAATGATTTGGCCATGCGTTTTCAGATTATGTCGGTACCGACGATGATTTTGTTTCAAAACGGAAAAGCGATCAAACAAATCCAGGGCTATCAGCCGGCAGCTGCTTTGGAAGCGGCATTGAAGCCTTATTTAAACGCCTAATATGCAAAAAAAGAACGATGCATCCAAATGGACACATCGCTCTTTTTATCATTAAAGAAAGGGAAAAATAATGAAATTTAAGGGAAGGAAATGGTATGGTAAGATATTTCTCTTACCGCTTATTAGTATAAATGTTTCCTATCGTCAAAATTTCAATTTTTTATGGAGAATTATGTGATTGAAGAATTTGTGAATTTGCGATGGCTTCATTATTGTAAAATCCGGTTTTGTCAATGCTCTTTAATGATAAAATCACAAAAAATTAGCACTCAACTATTGACAGTGCTAACAAAAGTGATATACTATGCTTAGCAGTCTCATATATAGAGTGCTAAAGGAGGTTTCAATATGAACTTTGAAAGAATGTCGGAAAAACTTCAGAGCATCATCATGAATGCGTTGGAAATCTGCCGTAGTGCGCATCATTCCACACTGGATTCGATCCATTTATTAAAAGCGATCTTTACAGATGATGTATTGGATGGTTTATTTCTCAGATTACATGTTGACAAGGAGAAGGCTTTACAGATCATTGATGCGGAAATGAAGCATGTCGCTGTTTCTGATACTGCGAATCCACAGTTATCGAGTACGGTCAATGAATGCTTCGCGAAAGCAGAAGCATGGAGTGATGAGATCAATGAATCCTATATCAGTGTCGCTTCGCTGTGGATTGCTTTGATGTTTCATAAATCGTATATTGCGAAACAGCTCGTTCGCATGTTTTCGTTAAAGGAAGATGTTTGTAAGGAAGAAGAACTAAAGCGGCGCGGGGGAATGAAGATGGATAGTCCCAATGCGGAAGCCAATATCGAAGCGCTGAAGAAATACGGACGCGATTTGGTGGAGGAAGTGAAAAACGGGCACATCGATCCGATTATCGGCCGGGATGATGAGATTCGTCGAGTCATGCAGATATTATCGCGCAAGACCAAAAACAATCCGGTTTTAATCGGAGAGCCGGGTGTTGGTAAAACTGCTGTGGTGGAAGGCATTGCATGGCGCATCATGAAAGGGGATGTGCCGCAGTCATTAAAGGATAAAAAACTGATGGAACTGGATATGGGAGCGCTTATTGCGGGTGCGAAGTATCGCGGTGAGTTTGAAGAACGCCTAAAAGCAATTCTTAACGAAGTAAAACAAGCGGAAGGCGGGATCATCTTGTTTATTGATGAATTGCACAATCTGGTCGGAGCTGGAAAAAGTGAGGGTTCGATGGATGCCGCGAATTTATTAAAACCGATGTTAGCGCGGGGAGAGCTGCGTTGTATCGGCGCTACGACATTTGATGAATATCGGCAGTATATTGAAAAGGATGCTGCATTGGAACGCCGCTTTCAGCGCGTAATGGTACAGGAACCAAGCGTAGAGGATACGGTTTCGATTTTACGCGGTTTAAAGGATCGCTTTGAATCGTATCACGGGGTGAAGATTCTGGATGAGGCCATTTTGGCGGCTGCCACTCTGTCACATCGTTATATTACCGATCGCTTTTTACCGGATAAAGCAATTGACTTGATTGATGAAGCGTGCGCAACCTTGCGGGTGGAAATGGAATCCATGCCGCAGGAATTGGATGCGCTGCAACGTAAAATCATGCAGCTTCAAATTGAAGAAACGGCATTGAAACAAGAGGACGATAAAAAGGCAACAGAACGAAGGGAAGCGATTCATCAAGAACTGAGAGAACTGCAGGAAGATAAAGCCAGGCTGTTTACTCAGTGGGAAGATGAAAAGGCCGAATTGGAGGAAAACAAGGCAGCCAAAGTCCGCTTAGAAAAAGCACGTTTGGATTTGGAACAGGCACAGAATGAAGCGCGTTATGAAAAAGCGGCACGCCTGCAGTATGAAACAATTCCCCAGTTGGAAAAACGCATTGCCAAACAACAGGAAAAGGTAAAAGAGGACGCTTTGATTCAGGAGATTGTCAATGAGGAACTGATTGCGCGCATCGTATCCAAATGGACGGGCATTGAGGTCACACGACTTGTGGAAAGTGAGCGTAATAAACTATTGGCAATGAAAGAAACGCTGGCAAAGCGTGTTGTGGGACAATCGAAAGCATTGACATTGGTCACTGACGCGATCCTACGCTCCAAAGCTCGGATTCAGGATGAGAATCGACCGATTGGCAGTTTCTTGTTCCTCGGACCGACCGGTGTCGGTAAAACCGAAGTTGCCAAGGCCTTGGCAGAACAGTTGTTTGACAGCGAATCGCATATCGTTCGTATTGATATGAGTGAATATATGGAAAAGCACAGTGTTTCTCGTTTGATCGGAGCGCCTCCGGGTTATGTAGGATATGAAGAAGGCGGTCAACTCAGTGAGGCGGTACGGCGCAATCCCTATTCGATTGTTTTATTTGATGAGGTGGAAAAAGCACATCCTGATGTATTCAATGTGTTATTGCAAATTCTTGATGACGGACGGATTACGGATGCCAAAGGGGTCACTGTGGATTTCAAAAATACACTGTTGATCATGACAAGTAATCTTGGCTCTCAATATGCCTTTGATGATGCGCAAACGCGGGAAGAAAACTATATGCGAGAAGTCAAGCGCTTTTTCAAACCGGAATTTGTGAATCGAATTGATGAGATTATCATATTTAACGCGTTGGATGAAACGATGTTGGAGAAAATTGCTCATAAATTCATGGGAGAATTACAAGAACGATTGGCACAGCGCGATATGAAACTGACAGTAGCGCCGGATGTCTATACGGTAATTGCATCACAGGGGGTCGATCCGATCTACGGTGCGCGCCCGATGAAACGCTATATTCAGCGCAATATTGAAACGCAGATTGCCCGTAAAATATTAGAGGGCGGAGCAAATAAACAGGATGAGATTGTATTGGGGTATGCGGATGGCGAATATCAAGTTCAAATTATCTCGAATGCGGCATAACCATGATAAAGAATTGGGTTGAACTTTCATAGGATTGTGGTATCATGGTACTATTAAGAATGGAGATGTTTTAGGATGAAACAAAAGCTGCGGCAATGGCTTTACGGACGTTATGGTGTGGATCAATTCAGTACGTTTCTCATCATCGTCTATGTCTGCTTGACGATACTCAATCTCTGGCTTCATTGGTCGTATATGTGGGTATTATATATATTGTTGTTGGTGTATTGTTACTTTCGTATTTTCAGCCGTAATATTGGGAAACGCAGAGCAGAAAATCAGGCATTTATGCGCTTATACGCTCCAATGCGAAATTGGTTCAAGGATAAAAAGGAGCGTTTTCGCGATCGTAAGACCCATAAATATTTCAAATGTCCGCACTGTTCACAGCGTTTAAGGGTACCCAAAGGCAAGGGGGATATCACGATCACCTGTGCCAAGTGTCGGACGAAATTTGATGCACGCACGTAATAAAGCAGCGAGAATATCGTATAGATATTCCGCTTTTTTCATATTAACAAGCATGTACAGACACAACATAGTTTCTTCATTTACTTTCACTCCTTCATTTTGATAAACATACAAATTACGTAATAGTATCTCATAAGGTGTACATTAATAGACACTAGGGAAATAGTACGAAACCTCCAAAAAAGCCCTAAAAGCATATAAAAAGACAGGTATTTCCACCTGTCATAAATGTGCACTTTTAGAGACATTTTTACCGTCTCTGTTATATACTTCCGATAATCATAAAGCATCTGTCTGTCGATGATTTATCGCTTTTTAGGGACATCTCGTATCATTGTTTTGGAAGGAGTGGGGATTGAATTCTGTGGTTTGTTGGTGAAATAAATCATTATATGATATACTGTTATTCAAGAAACAAAAGAGGAAGCATGAATGCATATCTTGATGTATAATATGCTTATCCGTTCTCGCTTTAACAAAAAAATCTTGATGCGGCGTGGACGAAGAGGAAAGATGAGATGGAAGAAAGGGAGTATGATGCTTGCGAAAATACGTATATATCGTTGGGGATCTGTTGATCAGTGTTATGATTGCGCTGTTATTAAGCAACGTGATCGTAACGAAAATGAAAGGGGAACAACAGGTTGCCCAGGATTTACAGATCAAAGTATCTCAGCAACATGTGAATAAAATCATTTCTTTATTACAGGGGGATCATGAAGTGATTAAAAGTTCACAGGTGAAATATCCGGCGCATGGGGAATCATATGCGATTTTGCGTAATGAGGCTCGTGATTTTACCAAAGAGGTCACTTTTGGCGATTCCGATGATATTTTAGAAGTTTCGATCGGACAATATGAATCAAGTGGCATTCCCGGGGAAGGGAAACCGATCTTATTAGCAGGCCATAACGGTACCCATTTTCGGCAGTTACGGGATTTTGAAAAGGGTGATCATGTAATCATAGATACGGACTACGGCAGTTTTATCTATGAAGTCAGCGGCACAGAAATCATGTCACAGTATGATTTTGACAGCGCGATTTTGGATCGAGAAGAGGAGTTTTTGATTATGTATTGCTGTTACCCGTTTGATTCATTGAGTACCGATGATCGCTATTTTGTATATGCGAAAAAGATTGACGGTGTAAAGATTGAGGGGGATGGCTCATGGAAAGAGTAAAAGCATTGGCCAGATTGGTGATGATGATCGCTGCCGTGACATTTGCCTGTACGTGGATACCGCAATGGTACACTCCCGTAGATAGCAATAAAAAAGCTTATGAGCAACTGGATGAACACATGCAGAGTATTCAAAAAGAACTCAATGAAAATCAGGAATATGAAAGTTTTATGGGGGAGGAAGCATTTTACCAAGCGATGTCGGAGGAAGAGCTGTCTGGTTATGTTGATGCATGGTTAAACAATGCGATGAAAGATCGTTCTTATGCTCAAGAAGCACAGGATGAGATAAAAAAAGAGATTATTGCTTTATATGAGAGTCAAAAGGCTTTGACGAAAGATCGCGTTTATCATCATTATATACGGTGGGTGAGAGGAATTGCATTAGCGATGATTTTATTATCACTGTCTATCATTATGTTAATCAGAAAAAAAGGAAGGATTGAAAAAATGATCCGAAAAGGTTAAATCCGGTCATGAGCGATAACAACAAAAAAAGAAGTGTGGCTTTTCACACTTCCTTTTTACATTACGGATGATATCATCCGTTTTTGTGTTGAGCTTATTTTTGAAAAGTTTTTATTTGATTTGCGCATCGGCATTCATTTTATCGCGATAATATTGACGGCGATCCTGTGGGCGCAGTCCTTTTTTACGCAGTCGGATCGTATCGGGAGTGATTTCCACCAATTCATCATCATTGATCCATTCCAATGCCCCTTCTAACGTAATCTCCCGTGGTGGGGTGAGGCGCATGGCTTCATCATTACCACTGGAACGAATGGCAGTCAGCTTCTTGTTTTTTAGGGGATTGACGTCAAGGTCGATATTGCGGGCTGATTCACCGATGATCATTCCTTCGTATACTTCGGTTTGTGGTGAGATAAACAACGTTCCGCGCTCCTGTAAGTTCCACAGGGCATATGTCATGGCCTTACCAGTTTCCGTGGAAATCATAGCGCCGTTGGCACGCTGAGGGATTTCTCCTTTATAAGGGGTATAGCCGACAATGCGTCGCACCAGTGTTCCTTCACCGCGGGTATCGTTGATGAATTCACTGCGATATCCCAACAGACCGCGGGTCGGTGCTTCATAGGTGATGCGGCAATAACCGCCTTCCTCGCTCATATCCACCATGACACCCTTGCGCAGGTTTAGCTTATTGATAATGGTTCCGCTGTAATCTTGAGGGGCAATGGCTACGACTTCCTCAATCGGTTCAACCGTTTTGCCGTTTTCATCTTTATGTAAAATGACTTCCGGTTTGGATACGGCAACTTCATAGCCTTCACGACGCATTTGTTCCAACAGGACAGAGATGTGTAACTCTCCGCGTCCGCTGACTTTAAAACAATCGGCACTGTCGGTGGCTTCTACCTTAAGACCGACATTGACCTCTAATTCTTTTTCTAAACGCTCTTTAATATTACGTGAAGTGACGTATTTACCGCTTTGTCCGGCAAAGGGAGATTTGTTTACCATGAAATTCATGCTTAAGGTCGGCTCTTCCACTGCAATGCCCGGCAGCGGTACCGGTTGATCCTTATCGCAGATCGTTTCACCGATCGAAATATCCGCAATTCCGGCCACAACGACAATGTCACCACTGTGTGCTTCTTCTACCGATACCCGTGATAAGCCACGATACACAAAGATCTGTGAGGTGTTTTTTACCCGCTGCTGTCCGCGATCATCACATATGAGCACCGGCATCTGTGGCTTTAAAATGCCTTGATACAATCGTCCGATACCCAACCGCCCGATATAATCATCATAAGCCAGTGCAGAGATCTGCATCTGTAATGGTTCCTCATCCCGATCAGGGTAACCTTGACAGTGATTCAGAATTGTTTTAAACAGTGGCTCGATGGAATCACTGGGGGTATCCAGATCGTATTGAACGATTCCTTCGCGGGCAATGCCGTAAAGAATCGGGAAGTCCAGTTGCTCATCCGTGGCATTGAGATCAAGGAACAACTCGTAGACTTCATCCACAACCTCACGGGCTCGTTGATCCTTCTTGTCGATTTTATTGATGACCAGAATCGGACGCAATCCCAGCTCCAATGCTTTGCTTAATACAAAACGGGTTTGCGGCATCGGACCTTCACTGGAGTCTACCAACAGAATAACCGTATCGACAGTACGAATAATCCGTTCTACCTCACTGGAAAAATCAGCGTGTCCCGGTGTATCGACAATGTTAATTTTCACCCCGTCATGAATGACGCTGCAATTCTTGGAATAGATCGTAATGCCGCGCTCTCGTTCCTGATCATTGGAATCCATCACACAATCGACCACTTTTTCATTGGATCGAAACACGTCACTTTGGCGTAAAAACGCATCGACCAACGTGGATTTACCGGCATCGACATGAGCGATAACCGCAATATTAATCATTTTTTCTTTATCCATTCTACATTCCTACCTTACCATAAACAACCTATATGATATAACGAAATGACAATAAATACAAATTTTTTTGCCGGTTTATGAATGTTTTTCATCGCTGCTTCATTATACTAGAAGGAAAACAGGGTGATTCTATGAAAGTAAAGCTATGTCGTCTTTGTATCTATTTCCTGTTGTGCTTGGTATGCGGATGTTCGCAAGCAACACCGCTGGTTCAATCATTAAACAGTGTACACCATGAGTATGGCGACAGTGTGCATGATCAAGATTATAATGATCAGCGCTTGATTAATATCACGTATCCTAAAACGGAAAGGGATCTATTGGATGAGGAAATTCAAGCACGCATTGCCTATCATCGTCAAGCATTTGAACGGGAAAGTAAGAAAGCAACATCAACGGAATTGCCGGAATTGAATATTGATTATCAATCCTATATTAAGGATGATCGTTATATTTCTATCAAGCTGGATGTGTTTTCCAGTCTTTCTCATCCTCAAGAACAGGTAGAAACCATTGTATATGACAGTCAAGAGGATAGCATTCTGACCATAAGCGATGTGATGAATGATGAGGCCTTAAATTTGTTAAGTGATATGGCAAAGGAATATTTTCAAAATCACTATCCAGATGAATGTTATACCCGGCATTTTGCGATTCATATTGCGCCATCAGCACATAATTTTAATACATTTGTGATGCGTAAGGATACACTGGTGTTCTATTTTGCGGCAGATACATTGTTTGATTACGGTGTTGCTTGGGAGGTTCCCTATGAGCATCTTGATGATTATATCGATATGGAAAAAGAAGAAACGGCTGTCTTTGTGCCATATCAGGATGTGTTGAATGAGCCGATTAAAAACATTGATCCCAATCAGCCGATGGTGGCACTCACCTTTGATGATGGACCGACGCGCAAATATACGGAAGCAATTCTTGACTGTTTGAAAGAAAATCAAGCCTCAGCTACCTTTTTCGTTCTCGGATCTCGTGCTGATGATTGTCCCGATCTGTTACAGCGAATGGTCTTGGAGGGTAATGAAATCGGAAATCATACGTTTTCTCATAAGCAATTAACAACATTATCGAAGGCCAATATTGAAGAGGAAATCATCGCTACACAGGAGTCGATTCACAATGTGACCAATCTGTATCCCGGAATTATTCGCCCGCCGTATGGCTCGAAAAACGATACAGTGATGGAATGCGCCCGGGGGAAAAGGATTGTGACGTGGACGATTGATACGGAGGATTGGCGCTCTAAAAATGCCGAAGCGATAGTGAATAAGGTCATCAAGGATGTAAAGGACGGAGATATCATTCTCATGCACGATTTGTACGCATCCAGTGCTGAGGCTGTCATGATTTTGGTTCCGAAATTACAGGAGATGGGATTTCAACTGGTGACGGTATCCGAATTATATGAATACGGGAAAAATGATGCAGGCAAGATCATGTGAGTGAATCTCGCCTTTGCGATAAATAAGATGTTTAATTTTGAATTGTCTCCATATAATTAATTTTAAAATAAGACCACTCTTTTGCCACTGGGTAAGATGGTACGTCAGACTTTCTATCGTTAGGTCTTAGAGACAGCAAGCTCTGACGTTTTTCATGTACGATTAAGGCAGATGCTGCTTTCGGTTGAATTACTCTATGTATGATACTCACATTTAATCCGATGACGACTTTTGCGGCAGATACTGCCGTGACAAGCGAAAATGAAGCAAAAATAGGAGAAATTGCTTATCCT
>CAJUGR010000058.1:1915-11736 GCA_910586285.1 uncultured Erysipelotrichaceae bacterium | reverse complement strand
TCCTAAGCCCAATCCGGAAGGGTTGTTGCTGGCATGTGCCAAACTGTATCATAATCATGATGATGTAATTTATGTCGGAGACAGTCCCAGCGATATCATCGCCTGCAGGAATATGGCCGCTTTCTCGGTGGCAGCGGCATTTGATCCCATGAGGGAAAAAGCATTGGTCGCAGCCAAGCCATGCCGCACGATTCATAACTTAATCGAAATCATTGATCTGGTAAAGGAGGATTTAGAATGGAGCGACAATACGATCTGGTAATTATCGGTTCCGGTCCGGCGGGAATGAGTGCCTCAATTTATGCAAGTCGTGCCGGTTTAAAAACGGCGATGCTGGATTTGGGTGCGCCGGGCGGAAAATTAAACAAGACGAGTGAAATTGCAAATTGGCCGGGTATTTTATCAGGCAGCGGAATGGATCTGGCCAATGCGATGTTTGAACACGCGACAGCATTTGGCAGTGAATATATTTACGGCAATGTTGTTAAGGTGGTAGATGGAGAAACACATAAAACCGTGATTTGTGAAGATGGGGAAACGTATCGTGCCAAAGCAGTCATTGTGGCAAGTGGAACCAAGGAGCGGACGCTTAATATTCCGGGCGAAGAAGCCAACGTTGGGCGTGGCGTTTCTTATTGTGCCGTATGTGACGGCGCTTTCTTCAAAAATCGCGAGGTGGCGGTGATCGGTGGCGGAAATGCGGCGCTGGAAGAAGCCGAGTATTTAACCCAATTTGCGGATAAGGTGTATATTGTCATCCGACGTGATGTATTTCGAGCAGATCAGATTGTCCAGGATCGTATCATAACCAATAGTAAAATTGATATCATTCGCTGCCATGTGCCTCGGCGCATTGACGATGACGGCACTCGGGTAACGGGTATTGTCATTGCGGATGTAAATACGCAGACGGAAACCACACTAAATGTACAGGGAATTTTTCCTTATATCGGACAGGATCCGGCCACGGATTTTCTAGCGGATTTGGATGTGTTGGATGAACATGGTTATATCAAGGTCGATGCGAACTGTGAGACAACATGTCACGGTATTTACGGTGCAGGAGATGTTATTGTAAAACCGCTTCGTCAGGTGGTAACGGCAGTGAATGATGGGGCCATCGCAGCCCAACACGCTTTCCATCAAGTACGGGGGATCTGACAATCGCTGACGCAGTTTTGGCACCACAGCGGTGCTTCTTTTGTATCAAAGCAGTAAATGATCGCTGATCACAGCGAAAAGGAGCCGTATGAAATTACAGAATAATGAAAAACGGATGGAAATACGCATTGATTCGTATGAATTCCCATATGATGAGAACAGTATCTATGAAGATAACAACTGGCTGAATGTAGCGTTGGAATGGGAGGATGAGGTCGTCATCGAGAACGCGATATCTCCATGTTTAACGTGCATGGAATTACAGGAATTATGTAGCGGACTGAGCGGTGCGCTGCTTGGGCAACCTTATATATCATCCTTTATCGAACCGGATTTGACGGTGAGGGTAAAGCCGCATGGGGAACGGATAACGGTTGAAATCACTTATGCGAAGCCCGGTCACAATCGTTTCGCAATACAAAGCGATATCACCAAAGCACAGTTGGATGAGATGGTCAGTGATGTCCATGAAATGTGCTGTCGTTTCCCGATCCGCAAAAAAAAGCTATGGAACTAGATTTACGCCGCAACGCTGTGATAAACTTATAAGGAGGTGGTAAACATGGCACAACAAAATGTATTATTGGTTACCGGAATGTCCGGAGCAGGCAAGACAACCGCAATGGGAATCCTTGAGGATATGGGTTATCACTGTATTGATCAATTTCCGGTACAGTTATTATCCTCTCTGGGTGAGATTATCAACTCACAGCCGGATCCACGTTACACCAATATCGCACTGGCAACAACCGCAATGGATTATCCGAAGTTTTTAAACTACTTTGAGAATATTGATGCCAAGGTTCGGGTGTTATTTCTGGATGCCAGCAATGATAAATTATTATTGCGTTATAAATTTACGCGGCGTCATCATCCGATGCTCATGTTTTCCAAAGCAAATACATTAGAGGAAGCGATTGAAGTCGAACGCGATATGTTTGAAAGTTTGAATGATCGCTCCTTAATGCGCATTGATACTTCGCAATTATCACAAACAGAACTGAAAGCGATCTTGATGGATAAATTGAATATGGATTCCCATCAGGTATTCAGTATATCTTTTGTATCTTTTGGTTATAAATACGGGGTTCCCTTGGATGCCGATCTCATTTTTGATATGCGTTTTCTGCCCAATCCCTTTTACATTGAAGAATTGAAAGAATTGAGCGGTGATGATGCGGCCGTTTATGACTATGTGATCCAAAAGCCGGAAACGAAACAGTTGTTGTCGCATATTACGCAATATTTGGATTATTGTTTTGAATCATATGCGAAGGAAAATAAAAACCATCTATGTGTATGCATCGGCTGTACGGGTGGGCAGCATCGCTCGATTTCCGTAACGAATTGGCTGTATCGACATTATAAAAATCAATATCATTGTTATAAGTCACACCGTGATAAGAAGGTGAGATAAGCATATGAAAAATGTTGTGGTGATCGGTGGGGGACATGGGCTTTCGGTCATTGTGCGCGGTTTGAAACAGTTAGGTAATATTCGCTTGTCGGCGGTGGTCACTGTGGCGGATGATGGCGGCAGTACCGGAAGATTACGGGCTCAGTATCACATTCCGGCTATGGGTGACATACGCAATGTTATGTGCGCCATGGCGGAGAGTGAAACGCTGTTATCCACCTTGATGAATTATCGTTTTGAAGGTGCCAGCAACGATGTCGGCGGGCATAATCTGGGCAATCTGTTATTAACGGCATTGACACAGAACTGCGGCAGTTTCATTGAGGCGATACAATCATTCTCAAAAGTTATGAATGTCAAGGGTGATATCATTCCCAGCAGCAGTGAGGTAATAACCTTATATGCGGTGATGGAGGATGGCACGATTGTGCGCGGTGAAAGCAATATTCCCGATTTTAACAACCGCATCAGTCGGGTGTTTTATCAGGGCGATGTGCAGGCAACCGCACAGGCAGTGGCAGCGATTCATCATGCCGATATCATCGTATATGGCATCGGTTCTCTGTATACCAGTATTATGCCCAATTTAATCATACGTCAATTACGGGATGAGTTGGCACAATCATCAGCGAAAAAGATTTACTTTTGTAATGCCATGACCCAACCGGGAGAAACCGATAACTATTCTTTGGAGGATCACGTTCAAGCAATTCTAGACCATACCCAGGCAAATGCGGTCGATGTGGTCGTATTTCACAATAATGAAATCGCACCGTCCATTATGGAAAAATATCAGGAGATGGGCGCCAGTCAAGTCTATATCCGTGATGAGCATCATCCTTATCAGATTCTCAAACGCGATATGTTACAATTTGAAAATGATCTGATTCGTCATGATGCGAACAAAGTACGCGATGTGATGGAAGAAATCATTAACAGTAAGGATTGAGATCATGAGTTTTACGTCAGAGGTAAAAGCGGAGATTGCGCAAAATGAATTACATGAATGCTGCGCCAAAGCCCAGCTTTCCGCATTGATATTGATGTGCGCCAGTTTGACCTTTCGTAAAGAAGGAATGGCGCTGGAAATCAAAAGTGAAAATGCCAATACCGCAAAGCGGATATGGAAACTGTTAAAAGAACGCTATCAGATTGCATCTCAGTTATCGGTATTGCGCAAGATGAAATTGAAGAAAAATAATATTTATATTTTGCGGACTTCTGTGCGGGTGAATGAAATCTTATATGATTTACAAATTATGGATGAGCGAGGATTGAAAAATCATCCGTTAGCGGCGATGGTGAAAAAAGAATGTTGTGCAAGGGCTTATTTGGCCGGAGCATTTTTGGCCGGAGGCAGCGTGAATAGTCCCCAACGATCAAATTATCATTTGGAATTGGTGGCCAATTCCAAAGCCCAAGCGGATTTTTTATGCAAACTCATGCATCGCTTTGATCTGCCGGCAAAGTATATTAAGCGCCGATCACAAGATGTCGTTTATTTAAAAGCAAGCGATAAAATATCAGACTTTTTGCGTTGTATCGGTGCCAGTGATGCCTTGTTTGCCTTTGAGGACAGCCGCATTCAACGTGACTTTATGAATTCGCTGACACGTTTGGATAACTGCGAATTGGCCAATGAGATGAAAACGATCAGTGCCGGTAAGAAACAATTAGAGGATATTAACTGGATTGAAACGTATCGCTCCTTAGACACGCTGCCCCCAAAGCTTTATCAGGCAGCTATGCTGCGTAAGGAATATCCGGAGGCCAGCTTGAATGAATTGTGTGAGAAATACAATGAGCATTACGGTGATAATATTTCTAAGTCAGGGATGAAACATCGTTTGGCTAAAATCAAGGAATTGGCAAATCAATACCGAAGTGAATAAAACCTTAAAACCAGTGCAGACTTTTAATGGTGATGATTATGAAAGCATGGATAGCCTTATTGGTTGCACTGTTTCCTTATTTACACGAACAACGTTATCCGGTACAGTATCAAAGCTGTGAAAAGGATCACATTGTGGTTGCCGATAACAAAACCCCTTTTGAAATCACTTTGTTTAATTTACGTATTCGTGATGATGAAGGCTGGGAATCGGTGTGCCGCATTCTTGAAAATGCCGATAAGTTGGAAATCGAAGTGGATGCATCAGCACAAGTCAGTGAGCCGCTTCCGGTATATCTGTTTGCGGATGATAAATTGATCCAGCAATCTTTGATAGAACAGCATCGTGCATATACACTGATTCATAATCCGGAATATCGCTATGAAAAGGAATTGCTGGCATTGGAAGAAGCGGTGCCGGTCATGGGGAATGCGACCAGTGAGGAAGCACACTCCGACACTTATTCACAAGGACCGCTTTTCTTATTGTTCATTTTGTTATCATGGGTGGGGATGTTAATCATCATGATTTTAAAACTTCGGAAAATTCATTCTCAAACCCCCTTTACAAAATCCTGATCTGTGTTATGATTGGCTTAGAAAGGATGTAGACCGATGGCGAATCACGATGAGTTTCGATTCTCATCGGGAGCCGCAGAAAGTGGGGTAGATAATAATCAAAAAAGGGAAGCGGTCATGCAAAATCCTGAGCCAATTGAGTTTCGTTTCGGCGCGCGTGTACATGCGCTGCGCATTGAACGAAGATTGCCGCAAGATGCTCTGGCATCCCGTGCGCAGGTTCATCGCAACTATATCAGTGAGATGGAACGGGGCAAGCGAAATGTATCTTTACGGATCATCGAACGCATAGCGAAGGCACTCGATGTAGAAATCGCAGAATTATTCCAAGGTACGGAATACAAATAGAGTGGTGACACTCTTTTTTAACGGAATGATGAAGCCACATAAAAAATACAGTACCCTATAAAATAGGATAGAAGGATATAATTATCGGAGGTATTATAGGATGGTGAAGCAACTTCAATCAGAGAACTGACAGCTTTATGATGGCTCACAGACATCAGAGAAGAAATGGAGTGAAGTAAATGAAACGATTGTTTATCATCGGATTACGCATGATGTTGTGTTTGGGTTAAAAGTGTACAGGAGGAAGTGCAGATTCGGACGCAGTTGATCTTTTTGATCTTATGACTGTGGTTGATATTGAGTTCAGAGACGACTATACCAACTTTTTCGAATCAGAAGCATCCTTTGATAAAGATACAGGTTTGTCAATGATATGTTTCAATAGTTAAGAAATTCAATGAAGATTTTACTTCTTGTTGTTTTCTTGCGACTGATTTTATATTATAATAAGAGTAAGAAATGAGGTCGTGCTATGCAGTATGTAATCGCATTTATTATATTTTTATTGGTAGTTTATATCATCGGAATCCTATTTTCTTTTTTATGGCCGCTGCTGGTTCTGCTCGTTCTTGCCGCTGCGGTTCTGAACTTGATTGCTTACTATAAGCGAAATAAGGCGGCAGAGGAATTTTATAAGAATGCGGAAAGTAATGTAGACTATGATTTCTTTCAGAATAGAGCAACTCGCAATGATGATCAGGTGATTGATGTGGAATATACAGAAACCAGTGTGGATGAGGATAGATAGGATGAGGGAAAGTGATTAAGGAAGCCAAAGTAAATAATAAAGCGGAGATTTATGAACTTTGGAAGACGGCTTTTCCTACTCGAAGTAAGGCCTATCTCAGCTTTTATTTTAAGCATCTTTTTGATGAAGGAAAATGTCTGTATCTGCCTCAGGATGATAAGATTATCTCTTCCCTTCAGGTTCATGAGCATGTAATGAAATTCTGTGGCCGTAAACTTCAGTGCAGTTACATTCTCGGTGTCGCTACGCTGCCTGATTATCGCCGCCGCGGTCATATGCGTCATTTAATGGACAGTGTATTGGATGAACTCAGTCATAATCATCTAATTACCTTGATTGAAGGCTTTAACCCGAAGTTATATGAACCGTTTGGCTTTATGAGTGTATATCAGGGTAAAACTTATACCATCAATACACATTATTTTGATAAGGTGAATACAGCCGGTGTATCGCATCATGTCAATGCCACAGAATTAGCGCAGCTATATCAAAATTACAGTCGTCATTTTGATTGTGCTTATGTACGGGATGTCCATTATTTCGATTTGTTTTTAAAGCGATCGGTATTGGATCATGGGAATATTTGTGTTTATCGCAATAAAAATCACGATGTATGCGGTTATGCCGTTTATACGGAAAACAGTGTTGAGGTTAAAGTCAGTGAGATCGTCTATTTGGATTCGATTGCATTGATGAAGATGCTGCGTTATATTTCCAAGGGTTATCCGGATGTTACTGTGACCGTTTCCCAATCCGAGAAATTGGAACGGTTGTTTCCGCTAACGATACCGAAAAAAGACGCGGTGACAATGGCACGCATTAACAATTATGAATTGTTTAATAAACTGTACAATCAAAAGGCAAAGACATCGAATGATGCCTTTGCCTTATGCAAGAAACCGATTTTTTTACATGAAGTATACTAAGAGCTGTGTCAGAAGACGCAGCTTGTTTTATCTTGTAGATATAAAATCGAATGACTAAGAAAGATTTTTTATAAGATGCTAGATGATGGTATCAATAATCCCCAGATCCACTGCCTCTTGGGCATCCATGTAATAATCACGATCACAGAGAGCCGCAATTTCATCTAGGCTTTTGCCACAGTTTTGAGCGAGAATATTGTTTAAGCGATTTTTCATGCGAATGATGTGATTAGCGGCAATTTCCATATCCTTGGCTTGTCCCTGCATCCCGCCTAACGGCTGATGAATCATCACTTCGCCGTTGGCTAATGAGCAGCGCTTACCCTTGGCTCCGGCGCTTAATAACACAGCAGCCATACTGGCGCAAATCCCCATGCAGATGGTGGAGACTTCACATTTGATATAATTCATCGTGTCATAAATGGCGAGGCCGGCACTGACGCTGCCTCCGGGCGAATTGATGTACATTAAAATCGGATCACTGCCGGTGGATGCAAGATACAGCAGTTGGGCACAGATACTGGATGACATCGTGTCTTCGATCTCTCCGGTCAAGATGATGATGCGCTCTTTTAACAGGCAGGAATATAGATCATAGACCCGCTCTACACTGGCGTTTCGTTCAATAATTGTCGGTACGATAACCATATTGTTTCCTCCTTATCATCATAGAGTATGCGCCAAAAGAATCATTTAAAACCGTCCCGGAAAAAAAGTGCAAAGAGCGGTGGCGGTAATTGACTTTTCCCGGTGAAAACTTTATAATAATAGATGTTAAAAGGAGGACTTTGAAGATGACAGTAAAAGTTGCTATTAATGGTTTTGGACGCATCGGTCGTTTGGCGTTCAGACAAATGTTTGGTGCAGAAGGATATGAGGTTGTTGCAATCAACGATTTAACTAGTCCTAAAATGCTTGCCCACTTATTAAAATACGATTCTTCTCAGGGTAGATATGAGAAGGCTGACACTGTTGTAGCCGGTGAAAATTCTATTACAGTGGACGGAAAAGAAATCACAATTTATGCAGAAGCTGACGCAAAAAATCTACCTTGGGGTAAATTAGGCGTTGACGTTGTTTTGGAATGTACAGGTTTCTATACATCTAAAGCAAAAGCATCCGCACATATCGAAGCAGGCGCACGTAAAGTCGTTATCTCTGCACCGGCAGGAAACGATTTGCCGACCATCGTTTATAATGTAAACCACGATGTTTTGAAAGCAGAGGATACGGTAATTTCTGCGGCTTCTTGTACAACAAACTGCTTGGCTCCGATGGCCAAAGCATTGAATGATTTGGCACCGGTTCAAAGCGGAATCATGACAACGGTTCATGCTTATACTGGCGATCAGATGACTTTGGATGGTCCGCAGCGTAAAGGCGATTTGCGTCGTTCCCGTGCTGCAGCCGTAAATATCGTTCCGAACTCTACGGGTGCCGCAAAAGCAATCGGTTTGGTTATTCCGGAATTAAACGGTAAACTGATCGGTTCTGCACAGCGTGTGCCGACTCCGACAGGATCTACAACGATTTTGGTAGCCGTAGTAAAAGGCAAAGTAACGGTAGATGAAATCAATGCCGCAATGAAGAATGCCACAACAGAATCCTTCGGATACAATACCGATGAAATCGTATCCAGCGACATCATCGGTATGCGTTACGGTTCTTTGTTTGATGCTACACAGACCATGGCAATTGAAATGGAAGACGGAAATACTCAGGTACAGGTGGTATCTTGGTATGACAACGAGAATTCCTACACAAGCCAGATGGTACGTACCATCAAATACTTCTCCGAATTAGGATAAGAATAAACGGGATGGAGTTCGCTCCATCCTTTTTTTAACTCTATTTTCAATGACGAAGTTGATAAAATGGTAACCGGATAAGTTAAATTATAGTTTCATGAAATGGTATCCTTATTTCCAAGTCATGAATTCACTGGAGAAATAATTGAATCTGTCATTAAAAAATCGCCCTCTTATCAGTTGTCAATCAAAAGGACGAAGGTTTTGACTATCAGCACGATTATTTATGCCTATACTATATACCATTCAAGAATAAGACAAGATTCTTTCTGCTTCATTGCATCAAGGATCTTGTCTTTATAATGTTTAAAAAATAAGAGAAACATTGTATTGATCGATATAGGTGTCATTACTTTCCTTTGGCACAGAATTTTTGGATCTTGGTTATCAGGTCCATATAATAACTTTCATTCTTATCGTGATTTTGGAATAATTTAGCCAAACGATCGGCAACATTACCGCGAACAACACGTTCTGTGATCGAGAGTTCAACTTGAGAATCGTCACAGTCTTTCATTTCAAAAACCGTTTGAGTGATACGCATGTCGCTTTTGGCAAACGGATAGCGTTCCAATACGATACGATTTTCGCTTTGTTCTTTGATATAATATTTTACCAGATATTGATCACCGTAATCTTCCAGCCAACTATGCTCATCGAAGGGACGATAGGACTCATAGTCACGGATGTTATAGGTTTCGGGATGCAGAATAATATTCGCTATCTGTTCTTTTGAATAGGGCAGAATACGACTGTTTTGACACTTTTTCATATGATTGTACCTCTTTGTTTCTGCTTATACTGTACCATGAATAACAGGCAATGAAAAGAACTTTTCGCTATTTTTAAATCATACAATAAAGAAATATTTCTTTACGGATATGGGATGGAAGGCTATAATGGTGTTAAAAGATTACAGATGATCTTTTGTGCTTTGTATTAG
>CAJUGR010000058.1:0-1905 GCA_910586285.1 uncultured Erysipelotrichaceae bacterium | reverse complement strand
GTATTAGGAGTATTACGATGGAGAAAAAACAGGCTTTTAAACAGGGATTACAGGGAGGAATACCGATTGCCTTGGGCTATTTGTCGGTATCTTTTACTTTTGGGATGATGGCGAGCAGTCAAGGGATTCCGGTCTCGGCTGCGGTGGTCATCTCTTTGACGAATCTGACCAGTGCCGGTCAATTTGCGGCATTACCGCTTATGGTTCAATCTGCATCATTATTGGAAATGGGATTAACACAGTTTATGATCAATCTTCGCTATGCATTGATGTCATTGTCACTTTCTCAAAAGGTGGAATCCAGTATGTCAAGACGGGAACGAATGCTGATATCCTTTGGGATTACCGATGAAATCTTTGCGTTGGCTGCGGCACAGGAGAATCATATATCCACTGCGTATTTTAGTGCATTGATGATTTTGCCGATCGCTGGCTGGACTCTGGGAACATGGCTGGGTGCTGTCATGGGAGCATCACTGCCTGTGGATATTCGCAGCGCAATGGGTATTGCCATCTATGCGATGTTTTTGGCAATTTTACTGCCGCCGGCACGTAAACAGCGATCAATTCGCCGCGTGATCATCGCCGCGGGAGGGCTTTCCTGTGTGTTGGCTCTTGTCCATAAATGGGTGCCAATCAGTTCCGGGTTTGCGATCATATTTTGCACGCTGGCTGCCGCAGGATATGGGGCATGGCGTTATCCGCTGAAGGAGAAGTCCTCATGAAGCAGTACCTACCTTACATCATCGTGATGTCCTTGGTGACGTATCTGATTCGAATGTTGCCGTTGACCTTATTTCGCAAGGAATGGAAAAATCCGTTTCTGCTTTCATTTTTGTATTATGTACCCTATGCCGTATTGGGCGCAATGACATTCCCCGCTATTTTTACGGCTACGGGAGATTACGTATCTTCCTTGGTGGCAGCCGGTGCGGCAATTCTGCTTGCTTATCGGGGTAAGGGGTTGGTTACGGTAGCTATTGCGGCTTGTTTGTGTGCTTATCTTATGATTCTTTTGTTTCATGGATAAACACATCCTAAAACGATGCGGCATCTCTAGTGGTCCGATCCCAGAGTTGCAGGTTTTACGATAAAAAAGGGCATACTTCTTGAAAGTTTATTACCCGGGTAATGATTTATTTCGGAAGTTCTTTCAGCATTAATAAAATAAATTTTTGTTGTTCAAGGTTCATTTGACGAAATATACTCAACAGTTCGATCTCTTCCTCAGAAGAAGCTTGATCATAACTATTATCGTGACGGAATATTTCGTTTGGTTCCATCGGAAAAACTTCCAGTATATGAGATAGGGTTTGTAGATCCGGTGTTCGTTTGTTTAATATATAATTATTGAGCGTTTGCGGTGATAGGTTAAGCATCTTTGCCGCTTCTTTTTGACTTAGATTTCTTATTTGAATCGCCTGTAACAGACATTCTCCAAAGGTTGTACTCATACATAATCTTTCCTTTCCCCAATAACTAAGCTATATTATACAAAAGGCGAGCAAAAATGTAAATTCATTGCTTTTTATTCTAAACGGTAAAGATTCATAATTTGTATAGGAAAAAAGCAGCGGTTACACTGCTCTGTATGATTCAATAATACACTCATAATGCTTGGCTTGCTTGTCGTAATTAATACCCACAAGCAGTATTTCTTGATAATCCTTTACTTTGTCAATATAATGCTTTTCATGGATTTGATCAATCGCATCTTCTGCGCTTTTATCATATTTCAATTCTAATATGATCGGCGGATACTGTTTCTTTTTCGGAGTGAATAAATAATCCACATATCCCTTTCCGCTTTTCATTTCTCTTTCGATATCATAATGCTCTCTTGCATATAGATAACACAATGTTACCACACATGATAAACTGTTCTCATCATTGTATTTCAGAAAT
>CAJUGR010000057.1 GCA_910586285.1 uncultured Erysipelotrichaceae bacterium | reverse complement strand
TATTCCGGTAAATGGAAGTAAGATACAATGGTTTTGCGCAATGCGGGTGGAATTATCCTTTTTTTGGATATTTCCATAAATAAAAAAACATCCAAAACAGGGAGAAGGTAGATCAAATGGTACACCCTTTTAAACAACTGATTTTTGCAGAAAATACACGTTTTATAGCAGTAAAACCTATAAATTATCACATATTTTCCATGTCTTGATAGGTGTAATTCTATAAACGTAGTCAGGAAGGGATCATGGGAATGTGGAAGAAAGTATTGGTTAGTTTGATCGTATTGATCGCAAGAGGATCTTTTGGATTCTCTTTCTTTAATGGTGGTATCAATGCGGAGGGGACAATCAGTAATACACCAAGTGGTGGTGTCGCAAGTTCGCTCCATACAGGGGATGAGCTGGATGGCGATCGGGCTGATCTTATATTTACTGTTTAAACAAAGTACGAAAGAGAAATAGAAAAAAGCCGCATTCTCTCAGGAGTGCGACTTTTCCTTCAATTTATCATCATAAGATCTTATAAATCATGATAATATTCTTCCCGTTCTATTGTTGAGTATAAATAGTAATATTTTAATTACTTTGCTCAAATTATTTTATGGCTTCTGTGCTTGGCGTTTCTCTTTTACAAGGTTCATATGTGTCACACCATGTCATATGATCATTAATGATGCCGATTGCTTCTAAATAAGAATAGATAATTGTAGTTCCCACAAAGCGAAAGCCGCGCTTTTTCATATCTTTACTGATACGATCAGATAATGGAGAATGAGTCGGCACCTCACTTTGATCGGAGTAAGAATTCACGATCGGCTTGCCATCAACGAATCCCCAAAGATAAGCATCCAATGATCCGAATTCCGCTTGGATACGCAGTACAGCCTCCGCATTGGTAATTGCACTTTGAATTTTTAGACGATTTCTGATAATACCGCTGTTTTGTAATAACTGTGCTTGTTTTGCCTCATCATATCCGGCTACTGTCGCAATATCAAAATGATCAAAAGCAGTTTGAAAAGCAGCTCGCTTCTTTAATATCGTCACCCATGATAAACCGGCCTGCATTCCTTCCAGAACAAGCAATTCAAATAACTTCTGATCATCGTGACAGGGGCGTCCCCATTCATGATCATGATATTCTTCATTATAGGAACCTTTGGCCCAATCACAACGCTTCATTACGTTTCTCCTTTAAAATATCATATCCTTTGGTTTTGACTTGATCCTTGATTAACGTAATCGTCGCATCAAGGCCATGATCGGCACAATAACGCAGTAACAATTCCAACAAATCTTTTGTATCCTGATGAATGATTACATTGTCATAATTACGTAGAAAATAATTCAAAGCACTTCGATCGGTATATTTTTCTTTTTCATATACGATCGTTGCCGCAATACGATCACACCACATTTCAATGACGTAGCGCACCGGCATTTTCACCGGAACACATTGTCCGCGGGTTAATTCGGTCCAATACTCCCAATGATGGCGGTTACGTCCTTTATGATGAAACCAGGCGGCAGAATATCCGTTTTGTTCTCGATCCCTCGCATTCGGACTGCGATTGCCTTGAAAATATCGAACACCGGTGAAAAATTCAATCGGAGCATATTTAGACAAATCATGCATCAGTCCCTGCCGATAATAACCGCAGCGAAAACATAATTTCATGACCAACCGTTTATGGTGATTGATCGTATGTAAATGTCCGAAAAACTTATGCATGAATATTACTCCTTGTCATTTCCTGTTTAGCAACAATGATCGCTTTATGCAGGTACAGTGAATAGAGATATGTTCTTACTGCTTTATCGGGATATAGCTGTTTTATGGCTTTTTCATAAGCCAGTAATTGATCTTGATACATAGAAACCAGCGCCACTTCTTTTTCAATGGCATCAGTTTTAAAATCAATGATAATCACATCTTCCCCAATGGCCGCAAAGTCGATATAGCCGTGTAGAATCTGATGTTGATCCTGAACCATGAACGGTAATTCGTGATAAACCTTGGGATAGGTGTTGGCTTGACGATACACTTCATTTTCATTTAAGTGTTTGAGTGCCGTGATCTCATAAGCAGTCGGTTTAGGGCTTAAAGCTTCAAAGTCAGCTTGTGTCCAAAGACGGGAAGGTAATTCCTCTATATACTTATGCATTCTGGTACCATAACGCATCGCTGATTGTGCTTTGAGAGAAAAAACCGGAGTTCCTTTGGTTGTGCTCGGTGTCGTAATCTGCCAGATCGGGTCATCATGTTCATACAAGGGAATCGTATGATATGGAGCTTGGGCATCGGTTTGAATTTCACACTCCCATATTCGTTTCACCGTTTTTATTTGAAATAACAAATGATTTTCATGGGCAACTTGACTGTGAAGAATCCAAGAAGAATAGCCGCCGCGCTCATAAATCAATGACGTACACAACGGACTTTCATATGCGGATGTATCGGGAATCGCATCGACGATATGAAGCTGTTCCTGCGCTCTGGTGGTAGCGACGTACAGAATGCGCATTTCTTCTTCCAGTTCTTCTGTTTCTTTTTTCTGTTCCATAGCGAAACGATGAACACTTTTGCGTATAAAACGCTTCTTCAGATCCATGTGGGAAAGGGCGATACCCAAATCGCTGTCGCATAAAGTCAACTCATGAAATTCCACGGCATTTTGACGGGAGGTGGACCATAGAAATACGATCGGAAACTGTAATCCTTTGGATTGATGTATACTCATAACCCGTACAACATCATCCTCACTGCCGATCGGCATGGCTTCTCCGCTTTCCTGTTCTTTCATTTGTTGAATGTGACGCAAAAAACCGGTCAGTCCTTTGCCTTCTTCCTGCTCAAAAGTTATGGCTTGTTCAAATAACAGATCAAGATTGGTTCGTTCCTGATTATCCGTATATTCGTCATAAAAATGATTTTGCGCAAATAATTGATTCAATGCCTCACTCGGCCGCATACGGTGAATTTGACGGCGTAATTGTTCAAAGCATTCGCTTATCGGATGGTGCTGCTTACGCATATGGTCATAATAACTGTCACTTCCTTTTTGAAGTCGCATTTCTGCCAATTCCTGCATGGTTACTTCAAATAGTGGTGAAGTAATGGCAGCCACAAAATGGATTTCATCACCGGGATCCATCAGCGCATTAAGGGATGACAGTATGATGACAACGGCTTCTGATTGATAAAAGCCGGTGTTCATGTTAATAAAACATGGAATATTCCATTCGTCGAATATTCGCTTACATTCCTGTTTCCGGGCATTGGCTCTTACCAGCACCGCAAAATCTTTCCATTGACGATTCTGACTGTTTTTGATTTTGACAATTTGTGAAGCGATATAGCTTGCCTTGGCGTCATTGGCCGCAATCAGCTGATCACTATCCTCACGAATCGCCTCAAGATCCAACGCATGGAAAAGGATCGGAACATTGTGTTTCCGCTGCGAATCGATCCCGGTTTCCACATTATCTTCTTGGCGATAGCGACCGGTAAATCCGGAAAGATTCATCAGCTCTTGAAACAGTTGATTATTAAAATCAACAATCATCTGTTTCGAACGGTAATTATTGGAGAGATAGATGATTTCATCATCCGCTGTCGCATATTCAATAAGATCACGCATGAATTGAGGTTTCGCATGTCGAAAGCCATAGATAGATTGCTTGATGTCACCGACACGAAACACATTATGACGCCGACAAATCAAAGAAACCAGTTGATTTTGTACATCGTTGGAATCTTGGAATTCATCTACCATGATCGCATCGAATAAATTACGATAATGATTAGCGGCCTGATAATTATTGGCGGTTAAGATTTGTAAGGCAAAGTGCTCCATATCGTCAAAGTCAATGCACTCTTGTTCCGCTTTGATTTGGGCAAACGCCTGACGGTAATCACGACTCATTTCAATCAGTTTGGAAAGCGGTGCTTCCAAATCATGAAGGTCTTTAAGCAAGGTTCGCTCTTCATAGAAATTTGCCAATAAGGCATCTTCCCATGCGAGTACTTTTTTACGCAGCTGCGTGTATTGTTTGTCTTCCTTATCGGGTGCGGTCGGAGGAACGAGATGACACTGGGCGATGAAGCGCTCTCTTAAACGGGAATAGTCTTGATCTTCAATGGCATTTCTTATTTCATCCCAAGCAGCACATTTCTTGATTAAAAGATCAGCCTTTTTGGCAGTTTCGGGATCATATTGTTCGTATTTTCGACAAAGCTCTTTACATCCTTCGTGATGTTGTTCACAGCGGATAGAGAAGTAAGCGAAAAATTGTTCCCGAATTTCTAATGGCAGTTGCTCTAGGGATGAGATATTTTGATAACGTGCAAGACATTCATCGAGCCATTTGTTTGGATCACTTTGGGCATTGGCAATAGTGACAATGCCCATGATGGCGGATTTCAGCTTGTCATCCTCAGCACCGCGGGCGGAATACATCGTTGTGAGTTGGTAGAACGCTTCTTCATTGTGCATATATTGGTGATAAAACACCCGATCCATTGCCTCTTGTGCAGCACTTTGGGCATCGGCTTCACTCATAATTCGTGAAGCCATTTTTGCGCTGATGCCGATCATATAATAATATTCCTGAATGATTGATAAACAGAAGGAATGGATTGTGGAAATGTGGGCGTTTGCCAATGCGGAAAGTTGTTCACTGATGTATTGACGTTCTGTATCATCATCACTTGTTTGATGCAACGCATGTAACTCAAAAGCCAGTCGTTTCTTCATTTCGTTGGCGGCAGCTTCGGTGAAGGTCATGGCAAGAATTCGGGTGATGGGAATTCGCTCTTTGATGACCAGTTCGACCAATCGGGCAATTAATACCGTTGTTTTCCCGGCACCGGCTGAAGCAGAAACGAGAATATTTTTATTTTTGGTGTGAATTGCCTTGAATTGTTGCTCATTCCATTGAGGCATCTTCCTTCACCTCACTTTCCATGTCGATGATCGCCTCCATAGCGCGGGGATATGCATGAAAGCGACAAATGTCATGATATTGACAGAATTGACAAGCTTCCTCCACCGGCTCGCAGCGGATATCTCCGGATAAAATACGTTTGGCAATCGTATGATACAATTCCATGGCCCAGTCATGAAGCTGATCCATAGAATAGATTTTGCGGGCGGTGACTTCACCGTCTTTATTGACACGGCTTCCCTGAATAAAACTGCCGTTATCATCCATCATCGCCACATCGGGATGCATGAACCAGCCTTGCAAGCGCTGTTCTTTACGGCGCGCTTCTTCCCAATCACTTTCATCATATGGAACATAAACTACCGGACGACGTTTCATTTTACCGGCCACAGCGATAATATTTTCTTGTTTTAATGAATAATAGAATGCGCCCAATACATTTTTGTTCCATTGTCTTTGCGCATATAATGCATAGGTAACGAGCTGTAATTGCAGTCCGGCAGAAAAATTCTTTGGGGACATGCTTTTCTGAGAACTTTTATAATCAATAATGCGTATGTATTGATCGCCGGCATCAATGCGATCAATAAAGCCATGTAACTTACAATAAAAGGGTTCTTCCCATTCCACATCCCAATAAAATTCTGCTTCACAAGCAACCGGTGATAATCGCGAATGCTGTTCCATCTCATGCAGATCCTGTAATTGAGCATAAAGGCTGTCGGCCAAGCGGCGTTCACAAAGCGGAAGCTGTACTTTTAAGAGCAGATAAACATTGCTGAGTTTTGTCAGTTCTTCTTCCAACAGCGCTTCGATTTCTGTTCGCGATACTTGAGTATAAGCTTTGCCCTCACGTTTCACCAATGTTTCTAAAAGATGATGGGACAAAGTACCGATGCGGTTTTGGGAAAAACGATAATCTATCGGTACGGCTATTTTTAGTCCATACGTTAAAAAATAGGAAAAAGGGCATTTCATATAACGCTCAAAAGAAGAAACCGAGCCATGTAAGGTGTTTTGTTTCAGATACAGCTTTTGAGCGCAATTTGCGGAAATGTGGTCACCTTTCGGATAAGATCGAACGATTTGTCTTGGTTCCAAAAATTGCGGTTTTTGTCGAATCAATGCTTCGATTTCCAAAGAACTCTCATTGGCTTTTCCTTCATAATTTCCCAACGGATAGGCGATAATCAGTTCTTCATAAGCCGTAAGCAGCGATTCCAGTTGTTTCATATAGTCACTGTGTCGTTGATTAAGGGTGGGATAGTGCGCAATATCGGCAACATAGGCTTCATCAAATAATCCTCGATTTGCCGGAAATGCCGGATAGTGGTTTTGTGTACACCCCAATACCAGTGCCAGATGATCCGGATGGAATGGTTGATGGAGAGAAGTGATTTGCGCTCCGCATAATACATTGGTTCCTTCCTGTTCGTGGATCTGTGCCAAGCATTCAATCAGAAACGGAATATCTTTGGCATCATGAACATAGGGAAGCGCACTTTGCATCACTTCCTGAATCTTCATCAAAGCATGCGCACTGAGATGATCATGCGTTGAAATACTTTCTTGCAGTAAGCATCCGATACGGGTAAACATTTTCATCGTATCGTCCCAAGGTGACAGGGAACTCAAAATTTCATGAAGGGCATTTTTACATTCCTGTGCTCGTTCTTCCAATATTTTTAGACGCTGAATTTCTGCTTCATCGATCAGCTGTGAAGGCTGAGCATTGTTTTGGATATGATCAAAGGAATCTTCCCACTTCTTCCCAAACAGTTTGACGTAATCAATCATTTCTTTCCCATACGGAACATCGAAAGCATCCACTTCTAATAAAGCAATGATATTCTTCATGTTCGGTTCGGCCACGTAAGCCAACAGCGCCTGTGCTTTGATGGATAACAGGCTGATATTGGATTGCTTGGGCAGCGTATAGGGAATATGATAACGGTCAAATACTTGCCGGATTAACGAAGGATAGGAAGGATCACAGGTGATGATATGGATATCGGACGCATGCAATTCTCGTTCAATGATCATCTGTGCTGCCGCCTCCACTTCTTTGCGCTTGTTTACGGCATGATAATAGGTGATATGAGGATTGCGGGATGGTAAAGAAAGATGTTTGGCACCGGCAGCGCATAAATATTCGATGCGCTTTTGATCAGCCGCTGAATAAACATTATCTAAAATCAAAACGTGGGCACAATCCGTTTCCTCCCATGATGTCATTACTTGATTTTCTAAATCCTGCCGAGTAATGATCGGATACAAACGGGAAAGGATTTGTTTCAGTTCGTTTTGCGCTTCATCGCTGATAGGCAATTCATCAAGGGCAATTCCATATAATTTCATCTCTTCAATAAAATGATGACATTGTTGAATGAAATCCAATGATTGAAAGATGCTATGATAGACCTTCGCCGGGAAATTTGTCAGTTGCTCCCGATATTGATAAAACAGCGTGTTTTGATCCGGCGGCTCACTCATGGTGCGCTGTAAAAACGCCGATAGTGATACAATGGTGATATGAGCGGAAAGTCTTGATTGCGTCAATAAGCGACGACGCAGATCATTATGAAGATGAGCCGGTGCGATCAAGATTTGATCGGAGTGTATTTCTTCCCAATGAATAGTCATATACTCGATATCCTTTCTGTTTTTGCGTATCTCTATTATACCGTGTTTTAGTTGAAGTTTCGAATAAAATTAACACAGCGGCCTAAGAAAATTCTGGATATTTATCATGTGAAGAGAAAAATGCCAAGCGATATTGAGTGAGTCTCCGCTTTCGGGGCTTGATTATGAATGCGCTAAGTTGGTTTATAGATTATCCATATGTGAACTTGCCTTTATGACCGGGGGATTGCCGATTGCCAAATATACCGCGGGTTCAGAATTCAATATGTTTGATGAATGCAGCTTTTTGAATGATTATGAATATGAAGACTTTTACGGTTTTGAAGAAGAATAAAAAGTAAAACAACTTTGTAAAGTTCATCCAAAACCAAGCTATGAGAAATATTAATTACGATAAGAAGGCGAAGCATTATGAATGCATTATTGAAACTTATGGGATGTCCCTTTCAATGTAAAATCGTAAAAATGAATTTGTAAATGCAGAATAAAAAGCACCGGCAAGGTTTTGTCGGGCTTCTTATTTGATAGAACTTGTAAAGCACAAAAAAAGGCCGTTACTGCCACAACGACCTTAAAATGGCTCTATCGGAAAAGATGCCTTGCGACATGAATACCGCTGGCACTGGCATGGGAAAGTGAGTGAGTGACGCCGCTGCAATCACCGATGACAAACAGATTTTTGCATTGAGTTTCTAAATTCTCGTCTACATCCACATCCAAATTATAAAACTTCACTTCTACACCATATAATAAGGTCGAATCATTGGCAGTGCCGGGGGCAACCTTATCCAAGGCATAGATCATTTCCACAATACCGTCTAGCTGCCGCTTCGGGATAACCAAGCTTAAATCACCGGGGGTGGCACTTAGTGTCGGCAATACAAAGTTATCCGCCATGCGTGATGGAGTAGAGCGCTGTCCGCGGATCAGATCACCGAAACGCTGAACAATCACACCGCCGCCTAACATATTGGAGAGGCGGGCAATGCTTTCTCCATAAGAATTGGAATCATTGAACGGTTCCGAGAAGTGATTGGAAACCAACAAGGCAAAGTTGGTATTGTCTGTATAACGCTTGGGATCATCATAGCTGTGTCCGTTGACAGTAATGATACCGTTGGTGTTTTCACTTACCACAACACCGTGAGGGTTCATACAGAAGGTTCGCACCATATCTTGAAATTTCTTTGTTTTATAAACGATTTTTGATTCGTACAATTCATCCGTCAAATGAGAGAAAATCGCTGCCGGCAATTCCACCCGTACTCCGATGTCAACACGATTGGATCGGGTTTTGATTCCCAAATTTTCACAGATATCGCCCATCCACTTAGAACCGCTGCGGCCGGTGGAAATAATGCAAATATCGCCGTCATAAGCCATATCTTTGGCATGGATGCGATAGGCCTTACCGATCTGTTCCACCTTGTCAATATGGGTGTGAAAATGGAACTCTACACCTTGTTTTTGAAGATGATCAAACAGATGTTCCAACACGATATAATTAATATCGGTACCAAGATGACGTACCTGCGCATCCAACAAATGTAAATCATTTTGCATACACAGTTTCTTTAATTGCGAATTGCTGGTGGAATACAATTTTGTACCTTCACCGCCAAAGCGCAAATTGATCTGATCTACATATTCCATAAGTTCAATGGCCTTTTCTCTTCCTATGTGTTCATATAAAGTACCGCCGAATTGATTGGTGATGTTATACTTCCCATCAGAAAAAGCACCGGCTCCGCCAAATCCGTTCATGATCGCACAGGATGGACAGTGGATACAGGATGGAATCTTTTTTCCGTCAATTGGACACTTTCTCTGATCTAACGGATTTCCTGCTTCAAAAATACCGATCTTAAGTCGAGGATTACATTGTAATGCCTCATAAGCGGAAAAAATGCCACCGGGTCCTGCGCCGATGATCAGTACATCATATTTCATGATTATTCCTCATTTCTAGTTAAGCGAGTGATTCATCGCTCATAGCCTAGAGTATTTTAACATATATGTATTAAAATACCAGTGAAAATTCATGAAAGTGTTTTCATGAGGTATATGAGAAAAAGATTGGCTCATACTTTAGCCAAATGAGGTGAAGGAAATGCGTTGGAAATGTTATATCGTGGCGGCTACATTTTGGCTGGTAATCCTGAGTTCTGTCGTGATCAGTAAAACCACGGCGCCAACCTATACGTTACAATTAGGCAGTGATACCAGAAACAGTGGCGAATTGAAGCAGGAAATATTGGATCGCTATCGGGAATTGATACGCGGAGTACATGAGGAAAGCACAAGCGTATTGCTCGTCCATAATCTGGATTGGTTCATGTGGGAAGATTCAATGAATGCACAATGGGAAAATGGTGAGCTGTTGATTACTGTCGGTGATGGGAAAGGTGCAGTGATTCACGGAGACTTGGATCCGCAAGAACAATGTCTGCCGGAAGTGAAGACAAAGTCATTGTTAATGGAATGGTTAAACGGAGAATGAGTACATGAGGTGCTGATTCTTTTTTTATTCCTTTTATTGCACCCTTTCATTATGGCGGTATGGTATAATGATGGTGGTGAGAAATATGAATCAGTTAAAATTACGGGAAATACAAAACACATTGCCCGCTGAGGTAACATTAATTGCGGTGAGTAAAAAACACAGTAAGGCAGAAATAGATGAAGCCTATCGCTGTGGGTGCCGCATCTTTGCGGAAAGTCGGGTACAGGAGTTAAAAGAAAAATACGATCCTGCTTATGAATGGCATATGATCGGTCATTTACAACGCAATAAAGTGAAAGATGTTGTGGGATTAGTCACAATGATTCAAAGCTTAGATTCTTTGGCATTGGCGATGGAAATTGAGAAACAATGCGCAAAGCGGGAAATCATTATGCCGGTTTTAATTGAGGTGAATATTGCCGAGGAGTCCACCAAAAGCGGTTTAACCCCAGAGGATGCTTTGCGTTTGATTGCGGAATGTGCCGATCTTCCCCATGTCGATGTACAAGGATTGATGTGTATCGGTCCCCATGACGATGATGTCAAGCATATTACGGAATGCTTTACGAAAATGCATGCACTATATTTGGAAGCACAGCATCGCTTTACAGCCGAAAAGATACGTATTCTCTCTATGGGCATGAGTGATGATTATCCGCTTGCCTTAGCCTGCGGCAGTAATATGATTCGACTGGGCCGCATCATTATGGGAAAACGATGATAAATGACAAAAATAAAAAAGGATACAAAGTCCTTTTTATTTGATATTGGAATTATGAAGCCTTGCTTCGATAATTGAACTATGGGCAAACCATTTATTCTCCAAAGCATGAAACGGTCGTTTGTTAATTAAGAACTCCATTACCGAAGACATCGTATCCACAGTATTGACAATCCATGCTTCTCGGCAAGTCGGCGGCACGATTGTCAAAGGCCACATGTGCTTACGGATGATCTCTTTTTCTCGTCTGTTTAAGGCAAAATCGCAACTGGCATTGCGCAGGGCTGTATTTGGATGATGAAATCCATGCCAACGATGCCAATCAGCTTTTTCATGCCAGTCATACAGGTAATAATCATGTAACAGGGCGCCTCGCACCAATGCTGCTTCATCACAGCGAATATGCAGCTTACGAATGAACAGAAAAGAGTAATAGGCGACAGCAATCGAATGTTGATAACAGCTGATCGTGCCGTGTTGAATATATTGTTTCATTTCTTTGATCCGCTTCTGTTTTAATGTCGGCAGAATCATGGCAATGAATTCATCTTGAATAGGAATCATGAAATCACCGTATTTATTGTAAGTTCACAGACTGAAAAATGCAAATGTTTTTTCATGTAAATATGGCTTTCTCATGTAACAAATCTGATTCATAAGAATGTGATTCTAATATTTATTGACAGAAAAATAAGTAAATAGCGGCATGAGAGATGCTTATACAAGGGATGTCAGATATTCCTCCACATTTAAGTATTGAATCCCTTCCACCATTGTTGTTTTTTCTCTATAAATAACATATTTACCGGTGATCTTGCCAAATCTATGCTCCGTTTCATCGCAGCGCTCCGGTTGTTTGAGATGTCGATATTTCGCTGATGAAATTTCTTTGCTGTATTGGATCTCATATATCTCACAGCTTAATGCTCATGTACGGTAAAGAAGCAAGCAACCGAAAACAAGCGATAGACCGCCAG
>CAJUGR010000056.1 GCA_910586285.1 uncultured Erysipelotrichaceae bacterium | reverse complement strand
TTAATCCGATATCCCCACCGACTTTAGAATAAGTGATCTTTACTCCATCGCTTGGTGTTGCGCTAGCCGTATCATTCCAAGGTGTTGCGGCATCCGCTACACTTTTCTTCGTTTGATTCGAATCATCAAAGGCAACGGATAGATTGGTTTTGCTTACGGTAATAGATGCAGATATTTCCAAGGCCGGATCGGGATCTCCGTTTTCATCCTGTGCTTGAATTTTGAAATGATAAGTACCGGCATTTAGAGGATTTCCATCCACTATTACGGTTTTTCCATCACTTGTCAACGTTAAATTCTGATATTCATTGGGATAAGCTGGATCTTCAATGATCGTATAGATTATTGTTCCCGCACCGCTTTGTGATGATATCGTTCCTACGGTATCCCCCACGTTAACATTACTGCCATACGTTAGATTCGTTCTTGGGGTAAAGCTTAAGTTTGATAATGGGTCTACGATTTCTAATGGCATCAAATTAGAAATCGGTGAACTTTCTACCGGTGAATTAGAAGAAGCATCATATTCCTCATTAATAACAGCCACTTGATATTTACCTACAGGAATACCGGTTAAATCTACAGTATAATCATTTGTACCGTTAAATGTTGTACTTCCTAATTTATAATATTGAATTTGTGTCCCTGCTTCATTATAAAGTATCACAGACATTCTTGTATTACTTCCTGTATTCGCATTTACAGACAATTCAACACTTTGATTTTTAATTACCTTTTGGATACTGTGATTATTTCGTTTAACATCCCTTAAACCAACTGTTAATGATGATTGAACTCTTAATTTATTAGGGCTCAATTCATTATTTTTATTCAAATTATTTGTATCTATCGAATAACTATGCCAACTGCCATCGGTATAAGTAGTGTTTATTGCAAAATTTATTTTAGACATACTAACAAGTGAAAAAGGACGTAAAGCTGCCGTAAGTGCATGTCCACCTGATGTAGTCCAGGCTGTTGCGTGCATCCGAATTATTTTTTCATTTTCGCCTTGAATCATTAATCCTGTTTCATAATCATAAACATTTGAAGAAGTACCATCTGAGGTATCTATAGGCCATGAAGTCGATAATTGTGCCGAGTTTGAATAAATATTTTTATATACTCCAGCATAAGACAAAGTATCTTTAATACGACCATCCAACCAATAGTAAATTCCACCGTCACTAATACCACCTTTATATGCTCGATCATTCAATGCTAATCCAAGTGTTCCACCATTCTTTATTTCATTAACATTTGGTAAAAAAGGAGCTCTGTTTAATATTGTATTCTCTGAGTCACTTATTATTATGTTATCTATTTTATTTTTTAATGATTCCGTAGGACAGTAAATATAAAATGAATTACCATCAGATGATAAATATTTAAGGCAATAATTATCTTTATTATTCTCATTAGGAATTACATTGGTAGTATAAGGGAAACTTGAATTATAAATAGAAATATTATTTTCTATCGGCTTACTGCTCATCAGCACATAACTACCATTATTATCATCATTACCGATATCCCATACAATTTCCTTGTTATTATATTTACCCAAGACTACCTTTTGTCCCTTTTGTAATTGAAAGGGAGATGTCGCTGCATTCATCTGATAATCATAAAAGCCATACCCCACAGAAAAAGTCCCCACCAATGCTATAATCAATACGAGAATCTTTTTCCATGTCATAGTTTATTCCTCCTATGCTAAGACACTATTTCGTTAACTGTGAACGGATTGATTTAAAAAAAGTTCGCAAAACATAAAAAAATTCATTTTATTTTTATAAAATATATGTGTTTATATAATATCACATAAATTTATAATATAAAATGAATTTGATATTATTTTTGCTTTTAATAAAGTTTTTTTCACAGTTTAACCATTTATTTCCAGATCTTTTTCGATATATTTTGCCATTGAGGCATACGCACCACCATAATGAATCAAGACATCATAAAGTTTTTTTACCTCTTGAGTGTCTACTGATTCCTGACCATATGCGGCATCATATAATGCAGAATAGGCTGCCCGTGCATCGGTAATGACTTCTCCACGATAGATGATGAATGGAAATGGAACCGCGTCTGCATCCACAATTTCTTCATCTATTGCGGATGAAACAGGATCCGATGTATGATTCAACATATAATACGTTCCTGCCGCCAACGTCAATCCGACTGTCGTATACAACAATGCATTCATAAACGAATTTTGACGCAACATTTTGACTTTTTCTTGTCCTGTTGCTAAATCAATATGACCGGGATACACCAATTTTTGAAACTGTTCGGCAAATACCAACGCCAACAGTGCTTCCAATCCTGCGCTCTCGAACGTAAGCTGAACCTGTTCCTGTTCCTGAAACTGTTCCACAATCTTCCGCAATTCCTTTTTTGCGACATTGATACGACTTTTCACTGTTCCTTCAGGGATGTCCAAAATAACCGCAATCTCTGCTAAAGAAAATTCCTCGAAATATTGCAGCACCAGCACTTCTCGATAGATTTCCTTTAATTGTTGTAAACAGGCCTCCAAAATTTCTTTGTTATTCTGATAGTGAAATGACTGCTGCGGATTCATGTAATAACGTTGTTCACTTTGTTTATATAGCAGCTGTTCTTCATTTTGATTCAAAATCCGATCACGACGTTTTTCGTAAAAGCGTGATATTTTAGAGAAAGCCACTTTATTCAGCCATGCTTTAAAAAATCGCGGTTCATGTAACTGTGAAATTGACTTTTTTACTTCAATCAATGTTTCCTGAACGATATCCATCGCATCGGCACTGTCACTGACTCGCTGCATGACGATATAATAAATCAGCTTTTCATATTTTCTGACTAACCATGCAAAAGCTTCTTCGTCACCCGTTTGGGCTCGTATAACGATTTCTTCTTCATTTATGTTGTTATTCATCACAATCATCCGCTTTCTGCTTTTATTATATAACTTAAATTTAATAAAAGTAAATATATTTTTCAAATAATATACACTAAAGCAAAATTTGATCAATAGAAACGGTTAAAAAAACGAGGAATAACAATTCCTCGCAAAGCTATTAATCATCGAGTATTTCGATGCCGATTCCGATTAATCCCGGCCCGGTATGAACCCCCAAAGAGGGAGAAATCTGACCGCTCACAAACAATTCATGATCACGCAGATGCTCCTTCATATATTCCTCTACGGCTTTCACCGTTTCTTCACATCCGCCGTGACAAACAGCCAAGTTGATACGCTTGTGCCCTTCTGCATACTTCAGAGCCAATTCCATCGTTCGACTTATGGATTGCTTCCGACCTCGAACCTTGGCAACCGTATAATAGACGCCCTTTTCATTACATGAAATGACCGGTTTTAAATTCAAGGCATTGCCAAACAAGGAAGCGACCAAACCAATTCGCCCACCCTTTTGTAAATACTCCAGTGTTTCCACCACAAAGAATACTTTGGAGCGGTCTACATCCTGCTCCAACTTTTGGCAGATCGTTGGGAAATCATCGCCTGCTTCCCGATAACGAGCCGCCTGAATGGCATGAAAACCGGCCGCAATCGCAATGTTTTTACTGTCGAGAATATACACTTCCAAATCCTCGATATCCTGGGTAATTAAGTGTAACATATTATTGGTGCCACTGAGTTGAGAAGACAGTGTCACCGCAATGACTTTTTCATAACCGTCTTTTTTTATTTGATCAAAAACCTGATGAATCATGGCACCGCTCGGTAAAGAGGTTGTAGGAATTTCCTTACTCAAATTCTCATAAACTTCTTGTGGGGATATTTCTACACCATCCAAATATTCACGATCCCGATAGACGATTTTCATCGGTAAGACATAGATGTGATATTGCTCTGCCAACTCTTTCGGTACATCGCAGCAGCTGTCTGTCATAATCGCAATTTTTTCCTTATTCATGTTCTTGGCCTTCTTTCTTTCCGTCTCGCTGTATGTATACAATCTTCTGTGCCACCAATTTCTGTGCTAATGCTTGCGCTGCCATTTTCACAACCATCGCATCATAGGGGATATCTTCCGGCTCAGGCAATATTTCGTTTTTTAATATCTGCGCTGCACATCCGGCAAATGCTTTCTCCTGTTCTTCACAATATAAATTATATGCATTATGAGTACCACTGATTTTTGCCTGATAGGCAATACCGTCTCGCACCTCACTGATGGTTAAAATCTGTTTTAATAAGGTAATCGCAATCAAATATGCAATATGTTCCTTATTATATTTTTTCTTATTGGGTTTGGGAATCAACTTTAGCTTTACATAGTTATTGATCATCGAGTTGGTGATGATACGCTCCTTACCGTCATCTAAAATATTCAAATAGCGCTCGATTAAAGCGATAATCTGATCCATATAAATATCAAAGTCCGGTAATTCTTCCCATCGCGGCAAATGATAACTCAATAAATTTTGTGCAAACCGCTTTAATTCATCCAGTGATTTTTCGTCCATGATGTAATCTCCGTTTGTTCTGTTTATAGTATAATCCAATCATCATAATTAGTCAATCTAGTTTTTGAAACTAGATATATAAAATATGCCTGCTTTCGCTTGTAAGAATATTCAATATCTTGATTTATTTAAAATGAAATCTATATATAAGCCTAAGAATTCCCATAAACAAGCTCATTGTAAAAATATCTCTTGTAACTTTTATTACGTCAAATCACTTTTATATCTTGACGTTTTTTTCATTCAATGATAAAGTATTACCAGTTATATGACTGACGGAACATGACAACGATCATGAGTGGAAATGACCACAGGAAGTATAATGAGTAAGAGCCGACCGTCTGGGCAAAAGAGTCCGGATGATGCGGCTCTTTTTGTAAATAATAGAAATAAGGAGGTCTTTTATGCATTTTGACAAAGCATGGGCCGGATTTGCCGGTCATCTGTGGAAAGATGAAATCAATGTTCGCGATTTCATCCAAACTAATTATCAGCCTTATGATGGAGATGAAGCGTTTCTGGCGGATTCCAGTGATGCAACAGATCGCTTATGGCAGGAATTACAGAAATTACAGAAAGAAGAGCGCGCCAAGGGCGGTGTTTTGGATATGGAAACAGAAGTGGTTTCCTCATTGGAAGCCTATGGTCCGGGATACATCAACGAGGCTATGAAAGATCTGGAACAGGTGGTTGGACTTCAGACAGATCGGCCGTTAAAACGGGCATTTATGCCCTATGGCGGCATTAAGATGAGCGAGGAGGCCTGTACGACTTACGGCTATACGCCCAGTGAAAAGCTTCATGAGATTTTTCACGCTTATCACAAAACCCATAACGATGCGGTATTTGATTGCTATACACCGGAAATGCGTTTAGCGCGCCGTAATAAAATTGTCACCGGCTTACCGGATACGTATGGCCGTGGGCGCATTGTCGGTGATTATCGGCGTGTTGCTCTATATGGTATTGATCGTTTGATTGAAATGAAAGAACAGGATAAGGCAAACTGCGGCGATGGTGTCATGAGTGATGATGTAATTCGGCAGCGAGAAGAATTGGCTGAACAAATCAAAGCGTTAAAAGGCATGAAAACAATGGCAGCAGCTTACGGTTTTGACATCTCTCATCCGGCCGAAAATGCCAAAGAGGCGGTTCAGTGGCTGTATTTCGGTTATCTGGCTGCGATCAAAACCCAAAACGGTGCGGCCATGAGCGTCGGTCGAGTTTCTACGTTCCTTGATATTTACATCGAGCGTGACTTAAAAAACGGTGTTTTAAATGAAGAACAGGCGCAAGAGTTGATCGATCATATGACGATGAAATTCCGCATGGTTAAATTTGCACGGATTCCTTCGTATAATGAACTGTTTTCCGGCGATCCGGTGTGGGCAACACTCGATCTGGCCGGCCGCGGTATGGATGGGCGTCATATGGTTACCAAAACGGATTATCGCTTTTTACACACATTAGAAAATATGGGACCGGCGCCGGAACCGAATTTGACGGTTTTATATTCCTCGCATTTGCCGGAAGACTTCAAGCGCTATGCGGCTCGTATCTCCATTGATACCTCCAGCGTTCAATATGAGAATGATGATGTGATGCGCCCGGTATGGGGTGATGATTATGCGGTGTGCTGTTGCGTATCTGCCACGCAAACCGGTAAAGAAATGCAGTTCTTCGGTGCCCGTGCCAACCTGGCAAAATGCTTATTGTATGCCATCAACGGCGGGGTGGATGAAAAGACCAAGACACAAGTCGGTCCGGATTATGCAGCGATTCGTGATGAGATTCTCGATTATGACATCGTCATGAAAAAATACGACCAGATGATGGAATGGCTCGCGGATCTCTACGTCAATATTTTAAATTTGATTCAGTATATGCATGATAAACATTATTATGAAGCCAGTCAAATGGCTTTAATTGATACCAATGTGCGCCGTACCTTTGCGACCGGTATCGCCGGTTTCTCCCATGTGGTGGATTCCCTGTCAGCCATTCGCTATGCTAAAGTCAAAACCATTCGTGATGAAGACGGTCTTGTGATTGATTTTGAAACAGAGGGAGATTTCCCTCGCTATGGCAATGATGATGATCGAGCGGATGATATTGCGGTATGGCTGCTGAAGACCTTTATGGGTAAGGTTGCCAAGCATCATACGTATCGTGATTCCGAACCGACCACATCTATATTAACGATCACCAGCAACGTGGTCTATGGCAAAGCTACCGGTGCATTACCGGATGGACGCAAGGCAGGAGAACCCTTATCTCCGGGTGCGAATCCTTCCTATGGTGCAGAACAAAGCGGCTTATTGGCATCACTCAATTCCGTAGCCAAACTGCCTTATGAGTACGCCTTGGATGGAATCTCCAATACCCAAACGATGAATCCCGATGCATTGGGACACAGTGAGGAAGAACGCGTTACCAATCTGGTCAGCGTATTGGACGGTTATTTTGATCAGGGGGCACATCACCTCAATGTCAATGTATTCGGCGTAGAAAAATTGATTGATGCCATGGAACATCCGGAAAAAGAAGAATATGCGAACTTCACCATTCGCGTATCCGGCTATGCAGTAAAATTTATTGACTTAACGCATGAACAACAGCTGGATGTTATTGCGCGTACCTGCCACGCTCATTTATAAAATTAAACAGCAGTAAAAAAGGCTTTGTCATTGGATGAAGCCTTTCCCTTATGAAAGGAGTGATTCAATGTCAAGTACGATCGGTGCGATTCATTCAATTGAAACATTCGGCTCCGTTGACGGACCGGGGGTGCGCTATGTCATTTTTATGCAGGGCTGTGCCATGCGTTGTAAGTATTGTCATAATCCCGACACATGGGATCATCAAAGCGGACAATTAATGAGCGCTCAAGCAGTCTTGGATCATGCCTTGCGCTATCGCTCTTACTGGGGTGAACAAGGCGGCATTACCGTCAGCGGCGGCGAACCGCTGCGCCAGTTGGACTTTCTGTTAGAACTGTTCCATAAAGCCAAGGAACAAGGAATTCATACGGCCATTGACACCGGCGGACAACCCTTTTGCGAGTCGGAGGCATTCCTCAAAAAATTTGATGAACTGCTTACGGTCAGCGATCTGTTTTTGTTGGATATCAAACACATCGATGATGCACAGCATCAAACATTGACCGGACATACCAATCAAAACATTTTGGCACTGGCACGATATCTTGATCAAAAACAGATACCGTTGTGGATTCGCCATGTGTATTTACCCAATCATTACGGTGATGATATTTACTTGATGCGCCTGCATGAGTTCATCCAATCACTTTCTAACGTAAAACGGGTGGAGGTTCTTCCCTACCATACCATGGGCATTTACAAATGGCAAAAATTGGGGTTGACTTATACACTGGAAACGTTGAATCCTCCCGATGCCAAACAGGTCGAACATGCCAAACGGCTGTTACATACGACAGATTATGATTAAACAGCCCTTTTCTTCATACCGTTTCCCTTTCATTTATTAAAAAATTTTGTAAACCATATACAATGTAATAAAAAAAATGATAAAATATACTGATAGGAAGGGTTGATATGTCAATGGAATTTACGATTGCTCAAATCAGGGATTTTGCCGCAACCGATGAAATCTATCAAAAAGCAGAAGAACTGGTGAAAAACAAAAGCGTCGTTTCCCTCGATATCGATGATTTTTCCCGTTCTGATATTATTTTAATCAATGCGACAATCAAGGACGACAAAAAGTATGTGGAAGTCAATATGTCTGTGGATAAAGACGATTTTCTTGTCAAAGCACATATGTGTACATGCCAAGATCATAAGGAAAATATGCTCCCTTGTGCGCATTGTTGCGCTGTACTGTTAAAAATCTTTACCGATGCCAAGCCACAGGTCACAGCCAAAGCGACTTCTTTAACCAAAGTAAAGGATCCTTGGGCTTATCGACTTATCCAAAGCTATGAGAATACAATCGTATACTCATCTTTGGCGATGAATCTCAACCAAAAGGTTCATCTTGAGCCGGTACTGGAAATTCGCAAGAATGAAATTCTGGCTATCACATGCAAAGTTGGTATCAACCGTCAATATATCATCAAGGATCTGGCCTGCTTTCTGGATGATATGAGAAACAATGTGCGAAAACGCTATGGTAAAGAGTTGGAGTTTTTACATCATCACAATAGTTTTGATACGGAATCACAACGATTGTTGAATTTTCTTGAGGCTCATCAAAACGATACATTTTATTTTACCAATACCTATCGCTATCGCAACTGTCCGGAAGCCAAAAATCTCTGTTTGACCCCTCATGCGTTAGATGAATTTTTTGCTTTATATCAGGACTATGATGTTTTATATCGCATTCGTGAAAAAACATTAATTAATATGAAATTTACAGATGCCAATCCTCCGCTTCATGTTGAAGTAAGCAAAGCGGAAAACCATTATCAAATCGCTGTAAATGATGCTCATTATTTAATCTTTCACGGCGCACAAACCATGTATATCCTATATAAGCATCGACTGTATCGCTGCACGAAATCCTATTGCGATCATTGTCAGGAATTGTTAAGCACCTTTCAAAGGAAACAGGATGCACTGTATCTTTCTAATGAACATATGCCGATCTTTTATAATAATGTGATCATGTCCATTAAAGAAGATTTACCGATCTTAGGCAGTGACATTTCTGAATTTGCGCCATTGCCGTTAGTCTGTCGCTTATTTTTGGATTTACCGCAGCCCGACTGTATTTCCCTGCAACTGATGTACTGTTACGGCATGCAGGAATATAATGCCTTTTCCACCGACACCATCAACACCGGACGCAACTTCAACGATGAAATAGCGGTGAGGTTGATTCTTTCCCGCTACATGACGCGGGTAGATGCCGCAGCCGGATTGGCCTATATTGAAAATTCCCAAGATGCCATTTATGAATTCCTGAATCACGGCATTCAGGAATTGAGTGATCATTGTGAGGTCTATGTGAGTGATTTCCTTAAAACGATAGAGGTAAAAAATCAATTTCATATTTCCATGGGTGTGCGTATGGAAGCCAACCTGTTGGAAATTGATTTTGACACCTATGATTTCCCGATTGACGAATTGATCGATGTATTAAAAGCTTATCGACTCAATAAGAAATACTATCGCATGAAAAACGGAAATTTTGTAAACATTGAAGACAGTGCTTTATCGGAATTATCGTTCATATTGGAAAGTATGCATGTCAAAGACAGTGATTTGAGTGAAGGCCAACTGAAGGTAAATGCTTACCGATCACTGTATTTGGATCAAGTCATGAAACAAAGCGGAATGATCCAGAGCGAGCGTGATGCTTCTTTTAAGGATATTATTCGCGGAATTCGCAATTTTGAGGACAGCGATTTTCAAATCCCTCCAAACTTAAAAGATACTCTGCGCAATTATCAAAAGACTGGTTATCGCTGGCTGAAAACAATGGCCGCTTATGGGTTTGGCGGTATTCTTGCGGATGACATGGGTATCGGTAAAACCATCCAGGTGATCGCCTTGCTGCAGGATGAAAAAGCACATCATAAGGATTACACATCACTAGTCGTATGTCCTTCTTCCTTATTGTTGAATTGGCAGAATGAAATCAATAAATTCTCCGATCATTTAAGCAGTTTGATTATCGCCGGTAATCAAGAAGAGCGCAAGGCACTGCTTCATACCTATGCGAATTATGATGTGATCATCACTTCGTATGATTACTTGAAACGAGATGTGGAAATTTATGAAAATATCACATTTGCTTATCATATCTTGGATGAAGCCCAATATATCAAGAATCATGCAACGAAGAACGCCCAAAGTGTCAAACAAATTCGCTCCTTGCATAAAATTGCGTTGACCGGAACACCGATTGAAAATTCTTTAGCGGAATTATGGTCAATCTTTGACTTTTTAATGCCGGGTTATCTTTATGATTATCAATATTTTAAAGGAGTTTATGAGATTCCAATCGTTAAAGATAATGATATCGCCGCCCGCCGTAAGCTGCGTAAGATGGTGGAACCGTTTATTTTACGACGCGTTAAAAAAGATGTATTAAAAGAATTACCGGAAAAAGTAGAAAATACGCTGTTTATCGAGATGGACGATGATGCGCGTAAGCTATATATGGCCAATGTCGCATTGATTCGTAACGATTTACAAGCTGCTTTTGCGGAAAAAGGTTTGAATAAATCCCGCATTATGGTGTTGAGTATGTTGACACGATTGCGTCAATTCTGTTGTGATCCGCGCTTAATTTACGATAATTACAGCGGTGAATCGGCAAAACTAAAAGCATGTATGGAGTTGGTTGAAAATTGCATGGAGGCAGAAAAGAAGATTTTGTTGTTCTCGCAATTTACTTCGCTGTTATCGCTGATTGAAGATGAATTAAACAATCGCGGTATTCCCTATTATTTGTTAAAGGGCTCTACACCGAAAATCCAGCGTCAGCATTTGGTCAATGCTTTTAATACCAATGATATTCCGATCTTCTTGATTTCTTTAAAAGCAGGCGGAACCGGTTTGAATTTGACCAGTGCCGAAGTCGTAATTCACTATGATCCCTGGTGGAATATTTCTGCTCAAAACCAAGCAACGGATCGTGCTTATCGAATCGGTCAGCATAACAATGTACAGGTTTTTAAACTCATTGCCAAGGATACGATTGAAGAGCGCATCATGTGCCTGCAAGATCAGAAAAAAGATCTTGGTGATTCGATCATTACCAAGAGTGATGGTACAATTTCTAACATGAGTCAAGAAGAGATTTTGAATCTGTTTTAATATCATAGTTTAATTTCTAGTAAGTAACAAAAAGGCCGCTCGTAATAAGCGGCTTTTTTGTCTAAGTCATTTAATGAAATTGTATAAATATCATTTTGTTCAATTTGATAACCGCCATCAGCAATTGATATAGATGTGATATTAAATAGTCTTGTATTTCCTTATAAATGGTATAACACCCCTAAATAACCTCAACCAAATAATAAAATTTAAGAATGAATAGTTTTATCTATCACCGGGCATATGTACTGTGTAACATTGCCACAGTTTCTTCCATTCTCTTGGTCACAACAAACTCCTCAAAGCCAGCACAAATCGTAAGTTCTAATAATTGGTATGTGATCTTCTTTTCGATACTTACCTGTTTTTGTTTCCTTTCGCTGCGCCATAATATCACCTCATATATACTATGTCATATATAAAATTAAAAACAAGCAGGTGTTTAGCCAAAATTATGCCAACAAAATCAAAACCACGCCTGAAAGACGTGGTATGAACCAGCCCTATAAGGGCCT
>CAJUGR010000055.1:10201-11810 GCA_910586285.1 uncultured Erysipelotrichaceae bacterium | reverse complement strand
CGTATCCATTATGCCACCTTCTTTCCGACAAATGCTGCGAAAAAGCGACTGGACTTTTTGACTTCATCAACGGTACCTTCCGCAGCCACAACGCCATCTTCAATCACCACAAGCCGATCGGCTATCGGCAATACCGCCGGCGTATGAGCAATGATAATCATACAGCGATTTGCAGCGATGTTGCGTAAAATTTCCATCAGTTCTGCAGTGGCAATCGCATCCATGGACGCCACCGGCTCATCCAGAATCAAATAATGTGCATCAGATAAAAGCGCCCGCGCCACACATAAGCGCTGTCGTTGTCCCCCGGAAAGATTCTTTCCGTATTCTTCTACCATCGTATCAAGACCGTTGGGTAAATTCATCACAAAGTCATAGGCTCCGGCTTCTTTCAGGGCATTCGTTAATGCTTGCTCATCCACCTCGCCATTTCCATAGCAAACATTTTCCCGAATGGTACCCGAGAACAGCATTCCGCTTTGTGATACCATTACAAATTGACTGCGATAATCATCCAAAGCATAATCATAAACAGATTTCGGTCCGATCCGAATTTGACCGGACTGGGGAGCATAGATTCGAATCAAAAGATTCATCAATGTGGTCTTCCCACAACCGCTGGCTCCCAGCAGTGCGGTTACGCAGTGATCTTGAAACGTACAGCTGATATCACGTAAAACCGGTTCTTCAGCATCATAACCGAAGCGTACGTTATTCAAGTGAATATCCCCAATCAAACCACAGCATTGCTCACCGCTTTCATCCTCTTCCGCAGCGTTCATAATATCCGCTACGCGATTGGCACTCCCCTGGATCTCTTTTAAATTATTCCAATACATCATGAATTCGGTAACCGAACCGGTAAAGATGGAAGAGAACATAAAGAAAGAAATCCATGCGCGAATGGTAATGGCTTGATTGTTCAAAAGCAGCACACCGACAAATACGATAATAACCGATTGGGTCAGTGATACGATGGTTTCCGAAAGATCCTTAAACTGACTGAGCCAACTGGCCTTGATATTAATCTTATATAGGCGCTGAGTCAATTCCGCGCCGTTTTCACTCTCCTTTTCCTCCTTGCCAAAAGCCTTAGCCAATGGAATATTCGTCACCAATTCCGCCAATCGCTGCATTAATGTCGCATTGAGTGAAGCATCGCGTTCACTCAGAGAATAATTCAATCGTCCAAACATGAAAGCAATCAATATTTGAAAGGGTATAAAGCCGATTAATATGGCAGATAAACGCCAATCGTATTGAAATACCCTGCTAAATACAGAAACAGCGGTATAAATAGCCGTAGCAAGGGGAAAGATAACAAATATGATTGTATTGCTTAATACGGTCGCATTGGCCACAATCCGATAGATCGCATCGCGGGGATTTTCGTCCTTGAAATAATGCAGCGGCAAGCGATTGACCTTCTGAAATAATACATTTCGCATATTGCGATCGGTTCTTGCACTCGTCACTTGGCGCGTAAACGTAACAAGACTGCCCAGCAATAAATTGATCACCATTACCCCGATCAGTTTGCTTAATAACGCTGTACTCGTATCTCCCGCAAAAAGCTGTGCCGTATATTCGGTTTCATTTAGTCCTACAT
>CAJUGR010000055.1:0-10191 GCA_910586285.1 uncultured Erysipelotrichaceae bacterium | reverse complement strand
GTCCTACATTGACAAAGAATATCGATAAAATGGCATAGAGAATGATCCATAACCACGGTAAATGACATTTAGGAAATAACTTCACAAAGCGCTTCCATGTTCCTTTTTGTTGCTTGATGACCAACTTATCCGGATCAATCTGACTTTGACTCATGAGCGAATGCCTCCTTCACAATAAGGTACAGCAACTGCATTCTACCTCTTAATTATACAAAAACAAAATCGATACACAATAGAACATGTCTATCAGGTGTCGATTTTTGTTTGTTTGGTGTATTATAAAATGGGGATACCGATGTTTTGAAGTTGTTGCAGCATCTTTTCATAACGATGGCGCGACACCGGAATCGGCATTTGGCAATCACGCAAGGTTACTTCATATAATTGGCGACCAACATCACGAACTGCCTCTACTCGATACAAAGAAATCAAAACAGATTGATGACAAAGAAAGAATCCGTGTTCTTCCAACATCACTTCCAAATCATGCATCGTATAACCGGCAATCCGTAATACTTCCGTTGCCGTATGTAAATAATTCTTTCGATTATTTCGCTCGATATAACAGATATCCCGCACATCAAGTATCCGGTAGCCTTGCGCCAAATTAAACATCAGCCCGGCAGAATGTTGCTCATGGCGAGCGGTAAGGCGCCGTTTAACTTCCTTGATTGTCTGGTCCAATTTAAGCGGACGAATCGGTTTGGTCAGGAAATTGACCGGTTGAAAATCGTAGCCGTCAATAGCATAGGAAGCATGACCGGTCAAAAACACAATCATCAATTCGGGATGCGTTTGACTTAACGTTTTCGCAACCGTAAAACCCATTTCTTCATTCAGTTCAATATCCAAGAATAATAAGTGAGCGGAATTCTCACTTAAATAAGCAAACAGCTTACTGCTGTGCGAAAAACATCCGACGATTTCAATCTGCGAATAAGTACTCAAGGCAGCTGTGGCCGCAGCCAGAGAGTTCTCATCATCATCTAAAAGCAAGGTGCGAATTTTCATTGACTCATCGCTCCTTTCGGTAAATTTACTTTATTGGGAATATTCACGACAAAACGAATGAGATCCGCTTCAAATTCCGGATAGATGCGTCCTCCGTATTGTTCTGTTGTGCGCATGATCATACTGAGCCCGATTCCCTCATGCCCCTGCTTGGTTGAAAAACCGGGATCAAAAACGCGGGCAATAGCATTCGGATCGCCGGTAAAGCGATTTTCACAAATAATCACCGTATTCCCACGACGTTTTAATATACTCAAGCGAATTCCATAGTCCTTATCTTCCTGTGTCTGTAAGGCATCCATCGCATTTTGAAGCAGATTTCCGATTATCTTATTACATTCAAAGCCATTACATAGAATATCTGCCATGTCGTAGGTGATATGGTATAGAATATCAGTGCCCAGTTGTCGTGCTTTTTCCCTCATCGTATATAACATTGATCCAACAATTGGATCACAGATTGGCATAATATCGTTAACATCATTCGCTTCCGTCACCAATTTTTCCACATATTGCGCACATCGCTCATATTCCCCACTGCCTATCAATCCGGAAATCGCATGCAGATGAAGATTGAAATCATGACGTTGAGAACGAATCGTATTCATATAATCACGTGATTCACGCTGCCAGCGATTCATCGCATTATTCAAACGATCCGATTGCATACGCATCATCCATTCCTTTTGGAGCAACAGCGATATCACCATAAAAAGCAGAAGTACCGTACTGATAATCATAGCAGAAAAAACCGTTTGATGACGAATTCCCAATAGCAACAATACTTCCGGTATCAGTAACACGCATGGTAAACAGCTAATCCATGGATGAACCATATCATTCGCATAAAACTGCGCTATGCGATGCTTTTCCTTTGGTCTTGAAAAAACGGTGAGCGGTGTAATAGCAATGCAGAACATCAATATTGCCTGATAGTCGCTGTAATGCCATATTTCTTCCTCGGCCAAGCAAAGCGGAAACAATGCTGCCGTTATACTCAAATATAAGCAGGCCTTAGCGAAACGCACTTGATGACTGCAAATAAACCAATCCCATCCCATAGCGATCAAAAAACCGGCAATAAGTGCAAGCGGATATGATCCATCACTCCATACCAACCCAAGTAAAAGATAAACAATCGTTTCCACGGCAAGAACAGCAACCACTTTGAGCCAATGTGGCCATGTACCATGCAGCCAATCATCCACAAAAACAAGCGCAGCCATAATATCAATCGTAATCGTCAGCCAACAAAACATAGTCTGTCCCCTTCATCCATAACCATGTCCATCGTTTTCAATCCTTGCCATTGCCTTAACGATATCATACATTTTATCATCAGTATTAACAGAAAGAACAAAAGTTCCTTCACTGCTATATGTAACAATAATCTATGTTTCTTCATGGTAAATTCATTATATAGTAACAAAAGTGCTTTTGCAATAATGCCATAACATTTTTCATTAAGATTGTCCAACCGCAATAACCTTACAAAACATCCTATATCCTATTTTTCCGGTGGAACAGGAATCTGTTTCATGACATCGTCAAAATCATACCAAATATCTTCCCACTTACCTACGCTGTCCTTTGTTTTGGCATAAAGATAAGAACGAAAAGCAATTTGTACAATACTGGCGAAAATCGGTGATAATAAAATCCCCGGAATTCCAAACAAGGCCTCAGCTACAAACAATGCCGCAAATGTTAAAAACGGTCGTACATCCATCGTTTTATTAAAAATCATCGGCTGAACAAAATTGGATTCAATCTGTTGGATAATCCATAACAATAAAATTGTAATATATGGAATTTGATCATAACTCAGCACCCCGACCACAATCACAAATACCAGACCCACGGTGGGTCCAATATACGGAAATAAATTACTGAGTGCCAAAATCAGTGCATATAATAAAGCATTGGGAAAATCAGCCGCATACAGAATCACGGCACTGACAATGCTTACAAATGCCAAATCCAGCAACGTTCCAATCAAATACTGAAAGATAATATTGCTCATGGTTTTATAAAAATTCACTAGTCGATGATGATTGGGAACCAGCTTTTTGATACAGCGTTTAAAGAACTCCATATCGACTGAAATAAAAAAAGCGGTGATATAAGCAATGGTATAATCCATTGCCGTTCCAAAAAACGAGCGAACCGAATCAATGACCATCAATGTCCCCTCTTCCATAAAAGAATCCTGATAATCCACCAGCCGCTCACTGATCATATGATATTCATTAAGAAAATAACGGATCTTTTCCGTCCATTCCGGAAGCAATGAAACAAAATCAATGATCTGGCGATATAGGATGGGCACCACCGATAAGATCAGTAAAAAACCGGCGACAAGAATACAGACGTATACCAATACCACCGCCGTTTTCATTTTCATATACTGCGCCAGCCGATCTACAATCGGTTGTAATAAAAAGGCGATAATCAAACCGCCAAACAGCGGAAAAAGAGCATGATAAAGCTGAACGAGTTTTGTATAGAAGGATATTTGTTTTAACAGGATGACCAGTAACAATAACGTCAATAACAGCGGTATCGAATATAAAGATGTTCGAAAGATATGATTTCGATATTTTTTCATAAAGGAAAACCCCGATCAACGGGGTTAGTCCAAATCCATGCAGTCACACATGGTATCATAGGCCTTATGCATTTTACGAACCGCTTTCCGCTTTGTTCTTTGACCCTGACGGCAAAGATCATGCAGTTCATCCTCATTACTGAAACCGACGTAAATACCGGCCGCAAATCCAACCATGGCAGTCACTATATACTTATTCATCATATCACTCCTATCATGGTGATAGTATGAGCGACATTCGCTTTATTATACCGCCATGTCTGAAAAAGTTTTTTGGATACGATCTTTCAGCGTACTCATTCGCAGTAACTTCACTTGCGCGCTGATGGCTTTTTGGATTGCTGAGAGTTCCCCTAACAACACCAGTGATTTTTTGGCACGACTGACTCCGGTATACAATAATCGCCGTTGTAGCATATGACGATATTCGTTTACCATCGGCATAATGACAATCGGATACTCACTGCCCTGTGCCTTATGAATGGAAATACAGTATGCATGGGTAATATGATAAATCTGTTCCTGCGTATAATCAACGAGAATATCATCATAACGTACAACAATACGATTTTGATTGGAAATATCCTCTTGCGCATAAATAATTTCTTCAATGGTACCGATATCTCCGTTATATACTTCGTCTTCCGGCTGATTTTTCAGCTGCATCACCTTGTCTCCTTCACGAAACAAACGATATCCGCTACGCAATTCCCGTTTATGAGCGGTCGGGGGATTCATCATTTCTTGTAGCGCATGATTTAAGGCGTCAATACCGGCCACACCGTTATACATCGGCGCCAATACTTGTATATCATGATTTTGATAGCCTTTCTCGTAGGCACTGGTCACAATCTGTTTTACCCTTTTGGTTACTTCATAAGGCGGACAGGCAAAAAAAGCCGTATCCCGTGCTTGTTTCAGACCATCAAAATGCCCCGCTCTTATTTCATGAGCCAGACTAACCACATCGCTGCCCTCACGTTGCCGGAAGATCTTTTGTAAGGAAATCATCGGAAAACATTCGCTTTCCATCAGATCCTGCAAAACACAACCGGGTCCCACACTGGGCAACTGATCACGATCACCGATTAGTAAGATTTTATGTACAGGTCGACATGCCCGCAATAAGGAATAAAACAGCCATGCATCCACCATTGAAAACTCATCGATAATTAAGATATCCGCATCCAACGGATCCCTTTCATCTTTCATGAAGCGATTGCTCTCCAAATCCCACTTCAATAACGAATGAATGGTCATTGCCGCACTGTCACTCAGCTGGGATAATCGCTTTGCGGCACGGCCGGTGGGGGCACAAAGCACTATATTGGCCTGCGGATAATATCGCTGAGCCAAATGCAATATCCCCTTCACAATCGTTGTTTTGCCGGTTCCCGGACCGCCACTGATGATGGCAAACGGCTGCATGAAAAACATTGCGATAGCCTGACGTTGCATCTCTTCATACGCAATATGAAATTCCTGTTCCATTTCGGATATCGCCGTCGACAAATCTGATATGTCACACGGCAACGGCGCTTCGGGAAAATCACCCAACATTTGGGCAATTCCGCTTTCCGCATCATATTGGGTATGATGATAAATACGATCCTCTTCAATAATCAGCGAACGGCGCATTGCCAATTCCGCTAAAATATCATCCAAATTGATATTCAAGAAAGGAAGCGTCTTTCGTACCTCGCGCTCCAATTGCGCAGCGAACACATAAGTATTCCCACTCGCCATGCACAGCGATAATACCGCAGCCAGTACCGCTGCCTCTATGCGAAAGGGATGATCTTCCTCAAAAGAAAGGGCACGTGCCAACTTATCGGCACTCGCAAAACCGATGCCGTCAATTTCCTCGACCATGCGGTAGGGATTCTCTTTTACTACTGCCACCGCATCTTCACCGTATTTGGCTTGAATTTTCGCAATCATCTGTGGGGAAATTCCGTACTGCGTAAAAAACACGACACTGTCATCCAAATCCGCTAACTGACTTACACCTTGGAGAATGACCTCCCGCTTCTTTTCTGAAATCCCCCCAATCTGATCCAATACTCCGGGGTCATTTCGAATCCGATTGATCGCATCTTCACCCAGTGTTTCCACAATCCCCTGCGCAATCTTTCGTCCGATTCCCGGAAAAGCGGCACTGGAAAAATAACGAATCAGGGAACTGCTGTCATTGGGCTGCATCAACTCATAACGTTCTACTTGAAACTGCATCCCGTAACGCGGATGCTCCTCATAATGACCATAAAGATCATAAACACTCTCAAACTTTAATTCCCCCATAATCCCGGTAGCGGTAAACTCTTTTTCCTGCTTATCATATGTCACAAAACGAGCGACACTGTAACTGTTTTCTGTATTGCGAAAGATCATATAAATAAAAACAGCTTGTATTTTCAATGTTTCCATACATTCCCCTTATCCCATGCAAGCACGCTGTGCGCCATGAAAAGGATCACTTTCTAGCTGATTTTTGATCATCAAATCGGTTTGATATAAACTGTCTTCAACTCAATCATGTTACCATAGAAAGAATCAGCAAAAACTCTCCGTATCACCACGTGAAAACTATGGCGCAAACAATAACAGAAAAGCAAGTGCATTATTGATAAAATGCAATAGAATGCTGGCATATATCGTATCGTTTTTCTCATAAGCCATAACCAGAAAAAGTCCGATCAAGGCATAAGAAAACAAATAGATCATATCACCAAAATCACCGGTAAAAAAAGAGGTCATCACATGAATAAAGCCAAAGGCAAACGCACTGATAAAGCCTGACCAACACATGCTCAAATGCGGACGCAGGGCACGATAAAATACCCCGCGAAATAAAATCTCTTCGACAATCGGTGCATATATGATCGTTGTAAACAGTGTCAGCCACGGTGAAATTTCTACGGCATGAATAATTTCACTTTGATTGGCACTGGTCGTGGTATCGGTAAACTGCATCAATATGACATTCAGAAAAATTGACGCTATATAATAGCCGATCATCAACAGAAAGGCACTTTTCACCACTTGTGTTTTCCGCTGTCGTAAAGTCGTCAGTGATTCTTGTAACAGCGGATAAGCAAGGACGATACTGATAATCATCATATAAATATAAACAGCATACTGCATCCAATCGGGAATGGCGCGTGCCGTCGGATCAAGCCACAACGTAATATGCCGCAATAGCAGCGGATACAAAAAATTGTATCCAAGAAAATAATTCAGGACGAGACAAATCATCCGCCCCTTACCCAACGGGCATGGGCGTTCAATTTGCTTTTCCATCTTGTAACCTCACTGCAATCTTTTCCGCAATGGGAATTCCCTCATCAAACACTGCTTGGATAACACCACCGCCCAAACAGCGATCCCCCTGATAAAATACCGCTTCCTGTCCATCAGTAACCGCTGCCACTCCCTGAGCATAGCTGACCAAAACTGTGGTATCATCAATAAAGCGCAAGGTAACCTCCTGATCCGGCTGCCGATAGCGAAACTTAGCTGTACACGCATAAGTCGTAGAAGGCTTAACTGAAGAAAACCAATTCACATCACTGACAATACAACTGGTGGAAATAAGCCAGCTGCGATCATCACCACGCGCTACATAAAGAATATTTTTATGCACATCTTTCCCGATCACAAACCACGGACCGCCGATTGCGCCGATCCCCAGACCCTTGCGCTGACCGATTGTATAATAATATACACCTTGATGTCGTCCGATGACTTCCAAAGAAGCAATGTCCACAATATCGCCATCTTGCATCGGTATATAATTTGTCAAGAATTGACGGAAATTTCGCTCGCCGATAAAACAAATACCGGTGGAATCCTTCTTCTGCGCGACACTGCGTAACTGCAAGCGATCGGCAATTTCCCGCACTTCCTGTTTCTTCATGGCACCGATCGGAAACAGCGTACGCTTAAGTGCCGAAGGCGCAATCTGACATAAAAAATATGTTTGATCCTTATTTTGATCTGCGCCACGCAATAATATGCTTTCTTCTTTCTGATGATCTACCTGTGCATAATGACCGGTAGCCAACGTATCAAATCCCAGTGAATCCGCGTATTTCAAAAAGGCATCAAATTTAATGTATTTGTTACAAAGAATATCCGGATTGGGGGTTCTTCCCTGTTCGTATTCCTTAAGGAAGGTCTCAAAAACATCGTTCCAATATTCCTTAACAAAATCCACCCGTAATAAAGGCAGATCCAAAGCCTCTGCGACCGCCTTAGCATCGAGATAGTCCTGTTCTTGCGGACAAATATCATTTTGAATGGTCGGATTACCAAGAATATCATGATTGGCATATGAATCCCAATTACGCATAAACGCACAGGTTACATCATATCCCTGTTGTTTTAATTGATACGCGGCTACGGCAGAATCCACACCGCCTGATAAGCCTAACAATACTTTCTTCTTCATTGCGTTATCACCCTGGCTATAATTATAACGTACTTTGCCAAGAAAAGAAACGCAGAAATCGTAAAAGTCATTCGCAAAGCTTGGACTTCTTTTTCTGCGCAATGATCAAAACCACGACAAACGATAACATATTGGATAAAACGATTCTTAAAACCATCATTTCATCAACGCCGGTTTCACTTACCGTATGAAGGAAATTACTGATAAAATTATTAAACAAATGCTGTGATGCTCCGACCCAAAGCGTTCCGCTCAATGCCGCAGATAGCCCCCATTCATAAGCCAAAACAGCAGATAACAGCACATAACCGCTGCCCATAAGAATAGCGGCAGTGATGCTCATTGAACCAGTCAATACCGGATAAATGACATTGGTGATATGCCAGATACCAAACAACAGCGCCTGGATGCGATTAGCTGTTTTTTGAGAATAGCATTGCATTCCTATTTTCAAAAATAACCCGCGGAAAAGTCCTTCCTCGGCCCAAACATTGATAAGATTACCGATAATGCACAATGCGATTATTGCCAAAGAACTACCGTTGTTATGGTTCTGTGAGAGAGAGAAATTTGTGACATAGCATTATAAAGACGGATGTTTTCCCATTGTATAAAGTATGATAAACTCCACAGCATAAGCAAAGAAAAACACACTTATACCAAGTCCCAATCCATATTTCAATCCATGAATTATCCCCTTCTTTGAAAATCCCAAATCACTCCAATGCCAATTTCGCAATGCTAAAACAATCCCAATCAACAGAATGCAACCGATTTTATGGTAAATATTTTCAGCAATCCAGGTTTGGTCCGTCTTTACAAAAACAATTTCCATCACTCTCATGATTATCATCAGAAGAAACATCATAAAGATCATACCTGTTATTCTTCTTTTTCCATCTTATCCTCTCCTTTAAATACTGATTGCCAAAGAACTTGATTTATTGCATCCGCCGCTTTTGAATCAGAGAATTGATTTCCTTTGCCGCTTGCCTCATCTGTAATAAATTCAAAAATAGTGATATGACATATATCATCCCCCCCCCATTATCACCAATATAGCGACAGAAACACTTGTAAACCAATGAAACAGCCAGCCGAAAATTAAAAGTTCACTCTCAAGTGATATCAACTCCAACGTCATTTCTAGGCAGTTGCTTCTAAAATCCATTTTGCGAATCAATATAATCAACAGATGACTCAGCACATTAACCACAAAAATCTGAAATACGGTTTCCAAATAAATACACTTTGCATGAAAAGCCAGTGCAACAAAAGAAAGCATAATCAGGGAGATACCAGTGGTCGCAAAAGCATTAATCATAAACTTTTTCATAGTACTCTATCTCTCCTCAATGCGTTTTTACTTCATTCAAATAATTGCGATTAATATTCAATTCTCCCCATTTTTCAATGTAGCTTCCATTCTGCTGTTAAAAAGCGGTCTCATGCTTTCCAAAATATCGATATTTAACAGGCATGACTTACTGATGTGAACAAAACCATATTCATGTAATTTATCTTTGAGTTGATATAAGCGATACTGTGAATGATACACCCCTGACTCCAAATATACATACGTTTTCTTATCCACACTCTCAATGTAATAAATATCTAAAACATTGATCATTTTTTCTGTACCTTCACTATCACATTTTATTTGCATATCAAAAGATCGTAATAAATTAATAAGATGATTGATTTGTTCATTCCTTTACACATATTTAATCAGAATCTCTATTTCGCTACAAGACTCATCCATCTTCGTTTTTATTTTCATAGCATCACCTTCTTAAAGATCATAGCATAACTATTGACCAAATAAAATACTGAATAACTGAGATACAATATCCATATGCTGAAATGCAAATATACCGATTATAACAGGTTTCATGAATGATGTATTTACCGTAATTATTAGAGGTTAATTATTTGAGTTTGGTAATTTGAACAGTGAACATTATAGTTATTATATCTATGTTATTTTTTAATATATTTATTGAATGATTAAGGACATGATTTTATGCCAGCGCAGAGGATTGATATAGGAATGGATATCACAAAACAAAAAAAAGACTCACATGAGTGAGTCAGTAGACCGGCAATGTGCTATCTTCACGCT
>CAJUGR010000054.1 GCA_910586285.1 uncultured Erysipelotrichaceae bacterium | reverse complement strand
ACCCGGGCGCAAATATGGGGGGTGCACTAACCGGCGATACGACCAACATTATGATTTATATTGGCATATGTTGCATGGCAGTGGGAGTCGTCTTATACCTTTCATATAAGCATATTACGGAGAAATCTTCATAAGCAAAATTTGTTTTGGGAAATCCCTCAAGGCTACACAGGAAGAAAAACTGTGAATGAGGGATTTTTCATCTTGAATTATAAGAAAAGCAAAAAAAGGATTGCAATTTCTTTGGTTTCATATTAAACTATACATTGCGCACATTTGTGTGTTTTTGAGATTGCGTGGGAGAGCCTGCACTTGACTCGTACCACTGCATAAGACAACAAATAATAGGAGGTGTGTCTTGTGAGTAAAAAAGTTGCAAAGGTTTGCAAACTGCAGTTCCCTGCAGGCGGTGCAAAACCGGGACCGGCATTGGCATCAGCCGGAATCAACATGCCGCAGTTCTGTTCTGCGTTCAACGATGCGACAAGAGATCGCGGCGGTGACTTGGTGCCTGTCATTATCACAGCGTATGATGACAAGAGCTTTGATTTTGTATTAAAAACGACACCGGCGCCGGTGATGATCAAAAAGGCAGCCGGTATCAGCAAAGCATCCGGAAACCAGAAAGAAATCTCCGGAAAAATCACGGTAGATCAACTGCGTGAAATCGCTGAGTACAAAATGCCGGATTTAAACGCTAACGATGTAGAAGCGGCCATGCGTATTATTGCCGGAACGGCGCGTAATATGGGCGTGGAAGTCGAAGGCTTCGAATAGGAAAGGACGGTAGACGAAATGGCAAAAGTAGGAAAGAAATATGCTGAAGCTTGCAAAAAAGTAGACCGTACCAAGACGTATTCGGTTGAAGAAGCAATCAAGTTGGCAAAAGAAACCAACTGTGCAAAATTTGATGCATCTGTGGAAGTAAGCTTCCGTTTAAATGTAGATCCGCGTCATGCTGATCAGCAAATTCGTGGGGCAATGGTATTGCCGCATGGTACAGGTAAAACGCAGCGCGTCTGTGTTATTGCTCAAGGCCCGCAGGAACAAGAAGCAAAAGATGCCGGTGCAGATTATGTCGGCGGAAAAGAATTATTGGATCAGATCGCCAAAGGTTGGTTTGAATTCGATGTGATTGTCGCAACTCCCAATATGATGGGAGAATTAGGTAAATTGGGTCGTATCTTAGGACCTAAGGGCTTAATGCCGAACCCAAAAACCGGTACGGTTACTATGGATGTAACCAAAGCGGTAGAAGACATTAAAAAAGGTAAGGTAGAATACCGTGTCGATAAAGAGGGTAACGTAAACCTGATGATCGGTAAGGTAAGCTTTGAAGAAAACCAATTGGTTGACAACTTTAATGCGATCTATGATACGATCGCCAAAGCACGTCCGGCTGCGGTAAAAGGCACCTATATGAAAAACGTTGTGGTTTCCACAACGATGGGTCCCGGCATCAAGGTCAGCAAAGATTAATCACTTGCTTGACACAGCTTGGAAAATTCAGTACAATAGTAATGCTAATGATATACCATAGACAGTAACGGCCATTGGCTTAATCATGTTACCGAGGTAGAAAAGTTCAATGAACAACTTTTGTCCGCGCTTCTGTCTATGAGTGCGGACGTTATTTTATGCTATAAGGTATATTATTACAGATAAAAACAGGAGGTGTAGAAATGAACGAGGCAGTCATCAATAGCAAAAAAGCAGTCGTAAGCGAAATTGCGGAAAAGATGAAAAATGCAGAGTCCACGGTGGTTGTGGAATATCGTGGCTTGAGTGTTGCCGAATCAACAGCATTGCGCCGTGAATTACGCAGTGAAGGCGTTGAATTCAAAGTGTATAAGAACTCTTTGGCGCAGCGTGCTGCTCAGGAAGCAGGTGCTGATGATTTGGTAAAGGATTTGATCGGCCCCAATGCTATCGCGTTTGGTCCGGATGCAGTAGCGCCGGCACGTGTTTTGGCAAAATTTGCGAAAGACCACGAAGCATTGGTCTTGAAAAGCGGAATTGTCGAAGGCAAGGTAGTAGGTCTGGATACAATTCAGAAATTAGCAACATTGCCGAACCGCGAAGGCATGATTGCGAAATTTATGGGATGTCTGCAGTCCCCGGTACGCAAATTTGCTTGTGCCGTTAATGCAGTAAAAGAACAAAAAGAAAGCGCAGAAGCGTAATAACAACAGGAGGAAAATAACATGGCTAAATTAACAAAAGAAGATATTCTGGCTTATTTGGAAGAAGCAACCATTCTGGAACTGAATGATGTCATTGAAGCAATTGAGGAAAAATTCGGCGTATCCGCTGCCGCACCGGTAGCTGTTGCCGCAGCCGCAGATACTGCAGCCGCTGCAGGACCGAGCGAAGTAACGGTAACCTTAACGGATATCGGCGCAACCAAAGTCGCTGTCATCAAGGCAGTACGTGAAATCACCGGCTTAGGCTTGGTTGACGCAAAAGGCTTGGTTGACAAGACTCCGAGCGTAATCAAAGAAAACATCAAACCGGAAGAAGCAGAAGAAATCAAAGCGAAGTTGACCGAAGCCGGCGCAACCGTAGAAGTGAAATAATTCTGATTTGATCAAAAAAGAACCAAAAGCCCTGTAAAGGGTTTTTGTGTTCCAAAAGGCGGGGTATTTATGAATAATCATTATTTTACCGATAATCGTCATTTACCAGAAAACCGGAAGGAAATCTCTTTCCGGTTTTGGTGTTTTTCATTAGCGTTCATGACGGATCTTGGCGTATTTTCAAAAAGCGGGGTAGATTTTGGCACCCGGGTGTTATTAAATGCCGTATCAAAAAAATCGGATTTGTTGGGTGACGCATTGCTGGATATGGGATGTGGCTATGGTGTAATCGGTATCAGCTTAAAAAAGGCGTTTCCCGATAAAGGTGTTACCATGGTGGATATCAATCCAAGAGCAGTGGAATTGGCCTGTTTGAATGCGAAGAAAAATGAAGTGAATGCACAAATTCTCGTATCTGATGGCTATCAAGAATTACGAGATCATACATACAGTGATATTTTAACCAACCCACCGATCCGAGCCGGAAAAAAAGTAATCTATGCGATGTTTGCAGGAGCTTATGAACATTTACGTCCACAAGGTAACTTATGGGTGGTAATACGGAAGGCACAGGGAGCGCCCAGCGCCCGTAATTATATCGCATCTGTTTTCGGCAACTGTGAGATCATTGACAAGGAAAATGGATATTTTGTGTTAAAAGCCCAAAAGGCATTGACAATTTGACAAACAGTTGATATTATAATAAATTGCATAATACTATAAATTTAAAATGGCATCTTTAGCCAATTTTTCGCGGTCAAATATGTAGAAAGGATGGCATGCATGGACAACAAACAGCCTTATCGAATTGTCGCCTCCGGTAAAAAGGCAGAGCGTCGGGACTATTCAAAGGTAAGCGGAAATTTGGATCTTCCCAATCTGGTAGAAATCCAAACGAACTCATTTGAATGGTTCAAAAATGAAGGAATCGGAGAAGTATTTCATGAAATTTACCCGATCAGTAACTATGGCGGAAACATCAGACTGAAATTCATTGATTATGAATTCGGCGAGCCGAAATATACCGCAGAACAATCACAATATCGTGAATGTAACTTCGCGGCACCGTTGAAAGCACGAATGGAACTGGAAATCACCGATAACCAGACCGGTGAAGTCATGAATAAATGGGAAGATGTCTTCTTAGGCGATTTCCCGTTGATGACAGAAACCGGAACCTTTATTATCAACGGCGCAGAGCGCGTAATCGTTTCGCAGATCGTGCGTTCTCCGGGCGCATATTTCTCTACCGGCTATGAAGAGAAAACCGGTAAAGATTCCTTTGCTTGTGAATTAATCCCCAGTCGTGGTACTTGGCTGGAATTTATGACAGAAATGAAAAAAGCGACGACCGGTCGTCTTTTAAGCGTGAGTGTGGATCGTAAGCGGAAAATCGCTTCTTCGATTTTATTTAAGGCATTGGGTATGTCATTGGATATGGATCGCAGTGATGACACACAGGATATTACGCAGATTAAAGTGTTCTTGCGTGCATTGGGAAGAAATGTCGTAGAAGATATTCCGATGGATGAAGAGAAACGCGATTTCATGAATTTGTACTTAACGTTATATGATACATTCTTCGGAAAATATGAAGAAATTGAACATACGCTGTTGAGCGATAAGGTAAAAACGACGCAGGAAGCACTGTTGTCCATTTATGAAAATCAGCGCTCAGATGAAATTCCGACTTTAGAGGGGTCCATCACGTTGATGAATGCGAAGTTCTTTGATCCGCGCCGCTATGATTTGACCAAAGCAGGGCGTTTCAAATTGCGTAAAAAACTGAATGCTATTAATCGTATTGAGAAAAATCGTTTGGCGCAGGATATTATGAAGACTGACGGTACGCTGTTTATGCCAAGCGGAACCAAGGTCAATCGTGATGAACGCAATGCGTTAAAAGAAGAATTGGCCAAAGGAATGCATATGAGTGCTTTCCCGTTCAATCCGTTGTTTGCACATCCAGATTGTGTTCGGGTGTCGACCGCTAATGGTTTGGGCTTGGTCGGTCGTGTGTTGGCCGGCGATGTGGAATGTAAAAACACCACCCTTTATGAAGGACACATCCTGAATGAAGCCGATGTGAAGCTGTTGATGGAAGAAATGGATCAAATCGCAGTTCATGGCGGTGTTATCGCACAGGATGTCGTATTAACGAAAGAAAATTTCTATGCGGTGATGAATTATGGCCAGCGGATGTATGTTCTGGGGCGTGTTACCGATGAGAATGGTAAGGACGTATGCACAGAAGATGGTGAATATTACGCCGAAGGCTATACACCGCGTAAGAAAAACAATCCGTTAAGCAATGCCGATCAGGAAACCATCAAAAAGATGGTGATGGACGGTGCAGAAATTCATGTATGGCTGGTTGGTGCAGCAGTGCAGGAAATTTACGTTCGTACCGATGATGATGCTATTGTGAAAATCATCGGTAATGATCCGTATGCGAATAAACACACCATTACGATTTCCGATATCTATGCACTTTATTCCTATAACTTGAATGTTATGGAAGGTGTAGGAGAAACGGATGATATTGATATGTTGGGTAATCGTCGTATTCGTTCGGTCGGTGAACTGATCCAAAATCAGTTCCGCATCGGTTTAAGCCGAATGGAACGTGTGGTAAAAGAACGTATGTCGATTGCGGATACCGCAACCTTGACCCCGAAAAAGTTAACCAACATTCGTCCGTTAACGGCAGCGATTAAGGAATTCTTCTCTTCCTCACAGCTGTCACAGTTTATGGACCAACAGAATCCGTTGGCAGAATTGACCAATAAGCGCCGTATTTCGGCTTTGGGTCCCGGTGGTTTGACCCGTGATCGCGCCGGCTTTGAAGTTCGTGACGTTCACTCCTCTCACTATGGACGAATTTGCCCGATTGAGACCCCTGAAGGTCCGAACATCGGTTTGATTTCTAACCTGACATCTTATGGTAAAATCAATGAATACGGCTTCATTCAGACCCCGTATCGTTTGGTTAATCCGGATGGCAGCGTTCAGGAAGAGGCTATCTACTTGTCAGCCGATGAAGAAGCCGACTATGTCATCGCACAGGCCAATGAGGTCGTCGGCGGACGTTTAATCAATGATCAGGTCGTTGCCCGTAAAGGCGGCGATACGATCATCGCACGTCGTGAAGAAGTTGAACTGGCCGATGTCAGCCCGAAACAGATCGTTTCGGTAGCGACGGCTTGCGTCCCGTTCTTGGAAAACGATGATGCGTCCCGTGCCCTGATGGGTGCCAACATGCAGCGTCAGGCGGTACCGTTATTAAATCCGCATTCTCCGTATGTCGGAACCGGAATTGAATATAAAATTGCCAAAGACTCAGGCGCCGGTATTGTCGCAAAGGCAGACGGTGTGGTCGAATACGTGGATTCTCAACGCATCGTGGTCAGTGAAGCGGAAGGAAACCGTGAATATAACATTCGTAAATTTGAACGTTCCAATGCCGGAACGTCGATCAACCAACGACCGATCGTCAAAAAAGGTGAGAAAATCGAAAAAGGTGATATTCTGGCCGATGGTCCGTCCATGGAAAAAGGCGAATTGGCATTGGGACAGAATGTGACGATTGCATACATGACATGGTATGGCTACAACTATGAAGATGCGATTATTATGTCGGAACGCTTGGTTCGTGATGATGTATATACATCCGTGCATATTGAAGAATATGATATTGATTGCCGTGAAACGAAGCTGGGACCGGAAGAAATCACCCGTGATATTCCTAACGTCTCAGAGAGTGCCGTGCGCAATTTGGACAGCCGCGGTATCATTATGGTCGGTGCTGAGGTAGCGGAAGGTGACATTTTGGTTGGTAAGGTGACACCGAAAGGTCAAAGTGAAATCTCTCCGGAAGAAAAACTGTTACTGGCAATCTTCGGTGAGAAATCACGCGAGGTTCGCGATAATTCCCTTAAAGTGCCGCACGGTGGTGCCGGTATTGTTCATTCCATCCGCGTATTCAAGCGCAGTGAAGGACATGAATTACCGCCGGGAGTCAATGAAACAATCAAGGTTTACATCGTCCAAAAACGTAAAATTTCCGAAGGTGATAAGATGGCCGGACGACACGGAAATAAAGGTGTCATCTCCAAAATCTTACCGGTGGAAGATATGCCTTATATGCCGGATGGAACACCGGTTGATATCATGTTAAACCCGTTCGGTGTGCCATCTCGTATGAACATCGGTCAGGTGTTGGAAATTCATTTGGGGTATGCGGCCAAGAAACTCGGCGTGAAATTTGCGACACCGGTATTCGATGGTATCAATAATGAGGAACTGCGTCAGATCATGGAAGAAGCAGCCATGACCAAAGACGGCAAACAAATCTTATATGACGGACGTACCGGTGAAGCGTTTGACGAGCGTATCTCTGTCGGTGTCATGTATATGATTAAATTGGCGCACATGGTTGACGATAAGTTGCATGCCCGTGCAACCGGGCCGTATTCTCTCGTTACGCAACAGCCGTTGGGCGGTAAAGCGCAAAACGGTGGACAGCGTTTTGGTGAGATGGAGGTTTGGGCGCTGGAGGCCTATGGTGCGGCACATACCCTGCAGGAAATCCTGACGGTAAAATCCGATGATATTGTCGGCCGTACAAAAACCTATGAAGCCATTATCAAAGGTAAAGATATTCCCGATCCGGGAATTCCGGAATCCTTCCGTGTGCTGAAGCATGAACTACAAGCATTGGCTATTGACGTCAAACTGTTGGATGAGGAAGGACAGGAGGTTGACCTCAAAAAATCCGATGATGATTCCAAACCGCGAAATACTCAGCCGATGAGCGCGCAGCCGCAGCCGGATGATATTGATGAAGCGGATTTGGTGAATATGGAAATCGAGAATGAAGAAGAGGAAGATACCGATACCAATGCAGAAATCGAATTAGATGAAAACGATGCAGTTCTGGCCTTTGCCGAAGAAGAAATCGGTGAAGACGAAGAAGTACTAATCGAGGATCTCGACGATATTGATGAAGAAGATAAGGAGGCGTAGTGCATGAGTGTGAACAATTTTGCCTCAATTCAAGTGAGTCTGGCTTCGCCGCAGCGAATTCATGAATGGAGCCACGGTGAAGTGAAAAAGCCGGAAACGATCAACTACCGTTCTCAGAAGCCGGAACGTGACGGTTTGTTTTGTGAACGAATTTTTGGTCCCAGCAAAGACTGGGAGTGCTATTGCGGAAAATATAAGAAAGTCCGCTATAAAGGTGTCGTATGTGATCGCTGCGGTGTTGAGATTACCAAATCAAGCGTGCGGCGTGAGCGGATGGGACACATTGAACTGGCTGCGCCGGTTGCGCATATTTGGTACTTGCGCGGTATTCCCAGTCGCATGGCAATGCTTTTGGATGTGACACCAAAACAGTTAGAAGAAGTAGTATACTTCGTGTCTTGGATCGTTACCGATCCCAAGGATACGAAACTGGAATACAAACAAATTCTTTCAGAAAAAGAATATCGTGAAAATGTCGCGATTTACGGGCCGGGCAGCTTTGTGGCGCAGACCGGTGCCGAAGCAGCCCAAACGCTACTGGAAGAAGTGAATTTGGATCAGGAATATGCGAATATTCAAGAACAACTGGAAACTGCTAATGGTGAAAAACGCAAGAAATTGATCAAGCGCTTGGATACTGTGCAGGCATTCCGCAACTCTGACAACAAGCCGGAATGGATGGTACTTAGCGTGATTCCGGTAATCCCGCCGGATCTGCGACCCATGTTACAATTGGATGGCGGACGCTTCGCGACCAGTGATTTGAACGATTTGTATCGTCGTGTTATCACCCGTAATAACCGTTTGAAAAAACTGTTGGAATTGGGTACACCGGCAATCATTGTACAAAATGAAAAACGTATGTTACAGGAAGCAGTGGATGCGCTGATTGATAACGGCCGTCGTTCCAAACCGATTACCGGTGCGGGCGGTCGTGCGCTGAAATCCCTATCCCATTCTTTGAAGGGGAAACAAGGACGTTTCCGTCAGAACCTGCTAGGTAAACGTGTTGACTTCTCCGGACGTTCCGTTATTGCGGTCGGACCGGATCTGAAAATGTATCAATGTGGTATTCCCCGGGAAATGGCCATTCAATTATTCAAACCGTTTGTGATCAATGAGATCGTCAATCGGGAGATTGCCTCCAATCCGAAAACTGCAGAAAAACTGATTGATCGTCAAGACTCTCGCGTTTGGGATATTGTCGAGGATGTTATCGATGGCTATCCGGTATTGATGAACCGTGCGCCAACGTTACACCGTTTGGGTATTCAGGCGTTCAAACCGAAGCTGGTAGAAGGTCGGGCTATCCGTCTGCATCCGTTGGTATGTACTGCGTTCAATGCCGACTTTGATGGTGATCAGATGGCAGTCCATGTACCGTTAGGCGAAGATGCGCGCGCTGAAGCACTCGTCATGATGTTGGGCTCCAACAACATTTTGGGCCCGAAAGACGGGAAACCGATCGTTACCCCTTCTCAGGATATGGTCATGGGTAATTTCTACTTGACCATGGAAGAAAGTGAAGCGGAATTCCGCAAAGAGGCAGAACGCTATGCCTCGGTGGATTGTGAAGAATCTGCGGCTTTGTGGAATACGTATGCGAACCATGAAGGCAGTGTATTCGGTACAGTAAATGAAGTGCTGATGGCATATGATACCAAGGAAATTCATTTGCACAATCGTATTGCGATACGAGCAAATACTTTGAAAAAACAAGGATTTACAGCGGAACAGAACAAAAAATATTTATTGACGACAGTCGGCAAAGTCATCTTTAACAGTATGTTCCCGGAAGACTTCCCATATTTGAATGAAGTCTCCAAAGAGAACTTTGAGGCAACCCCGGATCGCTACTTCTTGGATATGGGACAGGATGTCAAAGAAGCGATTCGTGAATTACCGATTGTACCGGCATTCAAAAAGAAAGACTTGGGAAAAGTCATCGGCGAGATATTCAAACGATACAGTACTGAAAAAACATCGCAGATTTTGGATGAAATCAAAGATATGGGATTCAAATATTCCACGGTAGCGGGCATCACTGTTTCCTTGGCGGATATTGAGGTCGCACCGAACAAAGCCGAAATGGTAGAATACGGTAAACAAAAAGCCGAAGAGTTGAAAATGTTAAGAGCCAAAGGGAAATTAACAATGCAGGAGTGGGAACGCCACTTAAACAAATTATGGGCAGATGTTAAAGATGAGATTGCCGATTCCCTGATGGCTTCACTGGATCGCAAGAATTCCATAAACATGATGGCGCGTTCTGGTGCCCGTGGTAATACCTCTAACTTTACTCAGTTGGCAGGAATGCGTGGATTGATGGCAAAACCGTCACAGTCAAAATCGGCAAAAGGCGGCTATGTGCCGACGATCATCGAGGTTCCGATTTACTCATGTTTCCGTGAAGGGTTGAATGTGTCCGAGTTCTTTATCTCAACCCACGGTGTACGTAAAGGTTTGACCGATACGGCATTGAAAACAGCAGAATCCGGCTATCTGACTCGTCGTTTGGTGGATGTTGCGCAGGATGTTATTGTGAAACAGGAAGACTGCGGTACCGATAAAGGATATTGGGTGGAACCGATTGTTGATCGTAAAACCAACACCATTATCGAAAGTCTGTATGATCGTCTTTGCGGGCGTTATGCAAAACAGATGGTCAGTGACCCGAAAACCGGTGAAGTCATTGTCGACAGCGATGAATTCATTACCGATGAAATCGCAAAGCGGATTGAAGATACCGGCATCGATGGAATGTATATCCGTTCTGCGTTCACTTGTAAATCCATCTATGGCGTATGTAAAAAATGTTACGGCAGAAACATGGCTACCGGAAAAGATGTTGAAGTCGGCGAAGCAGTCGGCATTATGGCAGCGCAGTCAATCGGTGAACCGGGTACGCAGTTAACCATGCGTACGTTCCACACCGGTGGTGTGGCCAGCGCCGATGGCGGCGATATCACCCAAGGTTTGCCGCGTGTCGAAGAATTGTTCGAAGCACGTTGTCCGAAAGGCGCAGCGGTATTGGCTCAGATCAGCGGTGAAATCACATCCATTGATTCGCCGGAAGGCAGCAGTGGTATGGAAGTTGTTATCACCAATGAAAAAGAAAGCATTACACACAAAGTGCTGCCGTCACAGGCTATTCGTTCTTGGATGAAGGTCGGAGCCGTTGTCGAAGCAGGTGATAAAATCACTGAGGGACAGGTCGATCCGAAGGAACTGTTAAAAGTAGCCGGTGTACGACAAGTGCAAAACTATATCTTGAAAGAAGTCAAGAAAGTATACCAGAGTCAAGGTATTGAAATCAGCGATAAGCATATTGAAGTTATGATCCGACAGATGCTGAGAAAAGTTGTTGTGTTGGAGGGCAATGATACCCATTTGAACCCCGGTGTACAAATCTCGTTAACGGAAATCACCAAGATCAACCGTACAGCGTTATTATCGGGACAGCGACCGGCAACCTTTAAACCGGTACTGCTCGGTATCTCTAAAGCGTCAGTGGAAACGGATTCCTTCTTATCGGCAGCATCCTTCCAAGAAACGACCAAGGTATTAACCGATGCGGCTATCAAGGCCAAACGTGATTACCTGATCGGCTTGAAAGAGAATGTCATTATCGGTAAATTAATTCCGGCCGGTACCGGCTGCGAAGCGGAACGTCCGATGAATCATATCGTGGAAGCGAAAGCGGAGGAATTGCGGAAGAAACGTGAGGCTCGCAATCGCAAAGAAGAGGAAGAGGAAATCATGTCATTTGCGAGTGATCGCTCTGATTTCCAATCATTTACACGGGCTGATGAATTTGCGGCAGCGTTTGTGAATGAATTGAATGATACCGCAGATTCTCAAAGTGAAGAAACAGTAATTGAAGAATAACCGGAAAAGCGTCTGTAACGGCGCTTTTTTTGATGTTGAGTAAGAGGCAGGTAACTTCATGATAACATTGATAAATAAGAGGAATCTGCGATAAGAAAGGGTATACAAAGTAAGATTATAGTGTTTAAATATAAACTCCCCACTTTGAAAAAGTGCGCGATTCTTTTTAGTAGGATAAAGCGCATGTTCGAAAAATCCTGATGCGGTGGATAAGAATTTTTTTGCAAATTTTTTCAAAGGAATTGAAAAAAACTGTTGACACACTTTTGATGATTTGGTATTATTATAGGGCACAATTATGTGCACTCGATCTTTGAAAACTAAACAGGAAACGTCAATTCAAGGTATTAAAAATACCG
>CAJUGR010000053.1 GCA_910586285.1 uncultured Erysipelotrichaceae bacterium | reverse complement strand
GATAATTTTTGTAATAAACACTTGAAATTAACGCTTGCTGAACTGCGGGGCACGACGCGCTGCTTTCAAGCCATATTTCTTACGCTCTTTCATACGAGAGTCACGAGTCACAAAACCGGCTGCCTTCAACGCAGGGCGATAATCTTCACTCGCCTCCATCAAAGCACGTGTAATACCATGGCGCATCGCACCGGCCTGACCGGTATAACCGCCACCCTTAACATTAATCTTAATATCAAACTGATTCAATGTTTCGGTCAATTCTAACGGTGAACGTACCACCATACGCAATGTTTCCAACGGCAAATACTCATCCAAAGTTTTACCGTTTACGGTAATATTCCCTTTACCCGGAGTCATGAACACACGGGCAACAGAGGTTTTACGACGTCCTGTACCATTGTAAGTAACTGTATTTTTCTTCGCTGCCATCTTCATTCCTCCTTATCGAATCACTAACTCAACCGGTTGCTGAGCTGTGTGTGGATGTTCACTGCCTTTGTAAACAAACAAATGCTTACGCTGAACATCACCCAATTTGGTATGAGGCAACATACCGTGAATGGCTCTTTCTACCCATTCTACCGTATAGTTTTCCTTCATGGTGCGAGCAGTACGCACACGCATACCTCCGGCATAACCGGAATGGTTGTAATAGTTCTTTCCATCCAATTTATTACCGGTCAATTCAATCTTGTCCGCATTAATTACGATTACATAATCACCGCAATCTACGTTCGGTGTATAAGTAGGTTTGTGCTTTCCTCTCAACACTGCCGCAACTTCTGTTGCCAAACGTCCTAAAGTCTTTCCGGCACCATCGACAACGTACCAAGTACGTGTTACTTCTGCCGGTTTCAAAAATGTTGTCTGACGCATGATAATCTTCCTTTCCTAAGTAGTTTCCGGGGCTACATAGGCATTAAAAGCCGTTTTTAATTGTACTGTTTTCTCGCCATAAAGTCAATAGGAAATCCACATTTTACAACTGAAAAAAGCGATTCTTAGCAATTTCTACCGTAAAATCCGTTTCCTTTGCGGCCTTGCCATATGATTATTTAGAAAAACCCTTCATTTCCAAACGATCTGCACGCGCGATCTTCAGTTCCTCATCCAAATAATGAACAGCTTCATTCCAATATTGATCATCCTCAAGATGCAGATAATGATGAGCATCTACACCGATAATAGCTGTATTTCCTACCGCTTTTGCGATTTCCCAAAACCGCCGATGCGGATATTGCTCAACATGAAACTGACGATTATGCCGCAATCCGGCCAGATTATATTCTAAAGGAATATTCAACCGTTTCGCAGCCTCACAGATTTGATAAGAAGCACGCTCACAATGCTCATCAAATTCAGGATAAGCCAGCATAAACAGTTCCGGATGGCACAAATACGAATACATACCCGTTTCTAACCCATTGATACACTCCTGTACATAAATATCCAAATATGTTGGTGACGCACACACCGTACCGAAATAAATTCGCCGTTCATCACTTTGATAATAATGATTACCAAAAAGAATATAATCCAATTCTTCGCGCTGTGCAAATTCCTTTAACCATGGCATATATTGAGGGAAATATTCCGCTTCCAAGCCCAAACGGATCGTAATCTGATCACGATACTTCTCCTTTAAAGCGAAAACGCTGCGCTTATACTCTGAAAACTCATCGAGCTTCATTCGCATACCGGCGACAAAACTACTATCATATTTCCATGGTGTATGATCGGAAAAACCGATTTCCTCAAAGCCTGCGGCAATCGCACTTTTTACATACTGCTCATCACTGCCGAGGGCATGATGACAGCGGTAAGTATGCGTATGATAATTCGCTTTCATAATTCACCTCCGTAAGAAACCTCCACCAAATATAATCCCTGTGGTGCCCCTTTATAACGGCATGCCTGCTTATCACGGCTTTCCAACATCGCAACAATATCTTCCTTTATCAACTCATGTTTACCGGCCTCAATCAGCGTCTGAGCGATCATTCTCACCATATAACGCAAAAAACCGTTACCGACAAAAATCATGCGAATACCATGCGCTTCTTCCTTAATCAATAACTGAGTAATCGTTTTCACTCGGGATTTGCGCGGATCGATTTTCGCACTGGTAAAACTGGTAAAATCATGAGTGCCGACAAAAACCTTTGCACATTCCTGCATCGCAGGCACATCTAAAGCCTGCCGTTCCAAGGCCATATAATTCTGACAAAACGGATCATTCACACGGTTGGTCACAAGATAATCATAACGCTTTCCTTGAGCCATAAATCGCGCATGAAAATCATCACTCACAAACTCCACCTTCTGAATGCGTATGTCCTTCGGCAACATACTGTTCATCGCTGCCTGCCAATGATATTCATCCAAATCCTTATCCGTATCAAAATGAAAAACCTGTCCCAACGCATGAACTCCCGCATCGGTACGACCGCTTGCCGTGATGGTGATCGCGTGCTGATGAAGCTTACTCAACATTATTTCCAGCACTTCTTGAATACTATGCGCATGACTTTGTCGCTGCCATCCCTGATAGTCAGTGCCATCATAGGCACAGGTGACCTTGAGTCGTTTCATAGCACCCATGCCATCATAATCAGTGCGACCATGAGTACTACCGCAACCGCCAATGTGAGAAAATCCACACCGCGCATCACCAACTGCTTATATCTTGTACGAAGCTGATCCGGTACGTAACCGCGCGCCTCCATGGCATTGGCCAAATCATCGGCATGTTGGAACGCTGAAACAAACAACGGTACGATCAGCGATAAAATCGCCATCACCTTTTCCTTAAAACTGCCTTCCTCCAAATCTACACCGCGTGATGCCTGTGCCTTCATAATCCGCTGCGTTTCCTCAATAAGAGTCGGAATAAATCGCAGGGCAATGGATATCATCATCGCGATCTCATGTGCCGGCACATGGATGACCTTTAACGGCCCCAACAGATCTTCAATGCCCAATGTGAGTTCCAGCGGCTTCGTTGTGGCGGTTAAGACAGTTGTTAACACGATCATTAACATCAAACGTACCACAATATACAACGTCTGAAATACAGCACCGCTGTAAATCGGAAACGGTCCGATCGAAAACCACAGATCTCCCTCACGCACGATAAACAAATTAATGACCAACAAAAACACAAGCATAAATAACATCGGCTTCATAGAGCGCCACAGAAAACTCAACTTTAACTTTGCCAGCAGAGTCAATATGAATACCGCTGTACCAACCAATAAATAACCAAACCAGCCCGCCGGAATAAAAATCGCAATCATCATCAAAATCAATCCGATAATTTTGGTTCGTGGATCCAGATGATGGATAGGAGAATTCAGCGGAATGTACCTTCCCAATGCAATATTATTCATGATGCTTCACCGCCTGCGCAACCGCTGCCGCAAGCTCCTCCATTTCCAACAGCTGATCTGACAATACAAAACCGTTTGCGCACAATGCTTCCCGTAAACGAATCACTGCCGGAGGATTGATTCGTAGTTGGTGTAAAAGTTCTGTGTCGCGGAAAAATGTTGCGGTATCGGCGGTTTGTACGATATGCCCGTGATCCACAACCACAACATCATCGCAATAACGCAAAACATGTTCCATATCATGTGTAACAATCAATACGGTCTTATGATATTCACGATTCAGCTTCACAAACAAACTCATCATTTCCTTGGCTCCCTGCGGATCCAGACCGGCCGCCGGTTCATCTAAAACAAGGACATCCGGATCCATTGCCAGAATACCGGCAATCGCCACTCTGCGCTTCTGACCGCCGGATAATTCAAACGGACTGCGCTCTAAATGCGACTCTTCCAAACCGACAAAAGCGAGCATTTCCCGCGCCTTTGCCAGTGCTTCCTCTTCACTCATACCAAAATTCTTCGGACCAAACGCAATATCCTGCGCCACCGTTTCCTCAAACAACTGATATTCAGGAAACTGGAATACGAGGCCCACCCGCTTGCGTAATTCCTTTAATTGCTTTGGCTTATCTCCTGCCGTAATCGTGCGATCCAATACCGTAACCGAACCGCCGCTTGGCAATAATAATGCATTCAAATGTTGAACGAGCGTTGACTTCCCACTTCCGGTTGAACCGATAATCGCTGTCATCTTTCCTTCTGCAATGGACAAATCAATGCCATCCAAAGCCAAATAAGCAAAGGGCGTATCGGGATGATATTCATGACTTAACTTTTCGAACGTAATCGGCATAACTCTGCCACCATCCCTTCCATCGTTGTACCGGCATGGATTGAAACACCGTTCTTTTCCAACTCATGCCGGAACTTCAACGCAAACGGAATATCCAATTTCAAACGAATTAACTCCGCTTCATGTTGTAAAATTTCATCCGGATGGCCGTCTAAAACCACTCGTCCCTGATCGAGTACAATTACATGATCACTCTTTGCGACTTCCTCAATATCATGGGTGATAGAAATTACCGTCAGATCGCCTTGTGCATGTATTTCCTGAATCAAATCATTGATCTCTGCTTTACCCTGCGGATCCAGCATACTCGTTGCCTCATCAAAAATAATCATCTGCGGTTGCATTGCCAATACACCGGCAATCGCTACGCGCTGCTTCTGTCCGCCGGATAGCTTCGTTGGTTCACTGTTTAAAAAATCCTGCATTCCCACCCGCTGTGCATAATCTTCAATAATTGCCTGCATTCGATCACTTTGCACCTGATGATTTTCCAAGCCGAATGCAATATCATCGGCAACACTCGCCCCGATAAATTGATTATCGGGATTTTGAAATACGATTCCGACACGATTACGAATTTCATAAATGTTGGCTTCATTCAGCGGTAAACCATCCATCCATATCTTACCGGACTGCGCAGCCAATAATCCGATCATCAGCTTTGCAATGGTCGATTTACCCGAACCGTTATGACCGATAATCGTTGTATAAGAGCCTGCCTCTACCGTAAACGATACCGATTGAATCACTGGTGTATTCGGATCATAGGCAAAGCATAAATCTTCAACTTTTACTTTTTCCATTCACATCACCTCAAAAACCCTTTCCATTATACAACAAAGGTCAAGTCAGCGCAAACCGACTGTTTTCATCTATCCTCTTTCATGATAAAACTGATTCATATTGCGCTTGGTATAAATACGGCGTGAAATCACAAAACTCTTATTACTTTTAAACTGCTTATTCAGAAAATCGAAATATGATCCCGGTGACACGATTCCGCTCATCTCTAATAGATTTAAACCGATACTGCCAAGCAAATGACGAATAAAGAATACACAATTACTGGATAAGACAAAAAATGTCTTAAACCTTCCGCTTCGATACTTATAAAAATGCGCATCGGGAACATTACGCGTCACTCGCGATAAATAATCACTGCCATCTCCTTTTGTCGGTTTCTTTGCTTGCGCCAGTTCTTCATCACTGTGAAAATCGACAAGATCATCAAAGATTTCCAACAGCCGATGATCAAAGGCCTGTTTCTGATCACCGTTCAAAACAATACCGAAACATACCAATACCTTATTTTCATTCTTTAAGCAATTATATATATACTCCTCTTTTGGTGCTACGAGTAAAACACCATCCCCCATCGTCCCCAACCAGCGCCGTTCATGAGGATCATAACAGCCATACGAAAACAAAAAGCCACGATAAGCCAAGTCGATATGACCCAGCATGGCCGGTCCTTTCAAAGCCATATGAACAAACACTTCCAAATCGACCGGAATGTCCTTTTTTATCATTTCAAAATCGGCACGAGCCTGATCTTCTTTATCCTTATTTAAAATGGTTAGCAGCAGTGTCGGGGGAATCCAAGCTGCCAAAAAGGGCGGCAAAGCCAGTTGAAAACGATGATCCCATTGTTCCTTACGGGAGGCAGGAATCACCTCACGAATGAAATTCAATAGAATATTATTACCATAAATCAAGAAATAACAGCCAATCACAACATTCACCAGCACCGGAAAATGATCTGGCATCCATAACAGCACCGAAGCCATGAATATATCGCCGATCAGAAAAATGAATGAATGAAGCCATCCGGGTAAATGATCCTTGATCTTAATGGTTATCGTGATTGTCTTCACCAGTGCATGTAACAAAATCCAACTGCCAATGAGACGAGGAAAGAGAAAGTAAAACAATTCACTGTTTGCCAAGGCCAAAATGATAACCAAAAACCACATCATTACATCCAAGAATTGCCCAAAACGCCTCTCCACCTTATGGAAATTCAAACAAAAATTCAAGACACGTAATATCGCAACGACAATCATACCGATAATCAATGTAAAAAAAAGCCAGTTCCAAGGAGACCATGTCCCAAACAGAAAAGAGAATCCCAAGACACAGAAAAAAAATCCGGTCACAAACATCGAAAAATAATTAAAAGTTTTCCTCAACATCTTGATACTCCTTTCTTGATTGGTAACATTATACTGATATTTTTAAAAATACGCAAATATAAGTATAGAACTCCCCTTTATTCATACTGTCATATAAGTCCAGTCGTCCTAATAATTCATCGTGAAAGTAAAACAAGCCAGTATAACAAGCATTTCAATACCACGCCTATAAGACGTGGTATATACTCTCCCTGTAAAGGCATTTTGCTGTGAGGACAGGAAGGTCCATTGAAGCTTTGACAACCACACCACTTTCGCTGACTGCCCCTCAAAGGAGCTCTTTTATTGTCTTTTATTTCTTCACCGATTCCCTTGTAAATGGATCTATAAATTCTTTCATGCTCATTTGATCCGCTAGTTTGTCTTCCGCCAACCGGTTCCGGATGTACTCTCGTACTTGCTACTCATTGTGTCTTACTGTTACACAATATTATCCTTTTTCGCAAGTTTTCCTATTCCCATATTTATATTTTAAATTCACGTGCTGATCAAATATCATCAATGTTATTTTGCTTTTCAAATCCCCCATAAGTTCTGATACTGCATATTTAGGCGGTATTGTAATTAACATATGTATATGATTTGGGCCTGCTTCTGCTTTCAACAGCTCTACCCCAGGTTTCACACAGGCTTCTCAGTATTTCTCCAATATCTTTCTCAATCTATTGTATATTACCATTCGCCTATATTTTGGAATTATTACTATATGGTATTTACAAATATCGCTTGTATGTGATAATGTTTTCGTGTCTTTCATAGCCAGCACACCTCCTATAATTTACTGTGATCGCCAAATCATCAGGATTATAGCATCTGGTGTGTTTTTTCATTTTTTTAATTCTTTCATTCCGTCAAACTCTGACCACGCGCATAGCACGTGGTATTGGAAGTTATAAAAAAGGAACTGTGTCATGATTGATACAATTCCTTATCGTGATATTAAAATCAGAAGCTGACTTTACTTTGCCATCCGCGATATTCACCGTTAAATGCATAAGCTTGGTCCGCCAAATAGAGGATATGACTTACCAGCTTTTCCTCATCGATCGCTGAGATATGCAAAACAATCAAATCGCATTCTTCTTCACCTTTGGTGATCACAAAGCCCTTGTTTATCACCCGATTTTTAAAGCTCTCCAAATCTTCCTTATTTCGGAATGATACCATATGCTGAACCGGTCTTTCATGGGAATGCACATCACCATCTTTGGCCAATGCTTCAATGGCTTCCTTTGTCATCATATTAATATCATCAATCATACGGTTTGTCAAATGCGGATAATGTGCATTATATATTTCTTCATCTACCATATCGTCGGCTTCATCCTCCGCTTCTTCTGTTTCTTCTGTTATTTCCTGTGATTCCGCATTCATTGCGGCCTCATTTTCTCTCATCATTGATTCCATCTGTTCACGCAATTCACTTTCCGCTGCTGCTTCCTTTAACAACTGCTGGATGTCGCTTACCGGAATATCAATGCTCTTTTCGGTTGTCGCAAAATCAGGCTCTTCTTCCTTGATGATCGGTTCCTCTTCCGGTTCCGTCGGTTCTGATTTGACAGATTCACTAACCGGCTCATCTTCATAAACGGGTGTTTCGGGTGCGTCCGCTTCTTCAGGGTGAAAGTCGATATCTTCGTCCTCCAGCAACCCCTCATCCAAATCCATTAACTGTGCCTGTTCTTCTTTTTTTAGCTTATAAACCGCAAAGGCTACGGCACTTCCCAATACGGCTAATACCGGTATGACTTTCTTCATCCTAAATCACCACTTTCTTGTTATTATTGTACCACATTGTACAGCCTTTTTAACCCTTAATTTTATTATTTTTCAGCTTTTTTTCGACTTATCGCAATCCCATCGCCGACATCAAAGAACTCTGTACTCAGTTTTTCGTCTGTTTCTAAAAAATTTCGATAAGCAGTTATCTTTCTCACCATTTGTTTCAAATGACGAGATCGAATTATTTCAGGGTGTTCGACAAATCCATGAAAGTTTAAATTATCACTGATGATATAACTACCGATTGGAAGATGCTTTTCAAATCGCCCATAGAATTTAAGATATTGAGCTTTAGCTGCATCGATAAACAAAAGATCAAACATTCCTTCTGCCTCATATTCCAACGCATCCTCGTGAACCAATGTAATACGATCTTGTAAAGCGGCTTTTTGTACGTTTTCTACCGCCATCGCATAGCGTTGATCATCACGTTCTACACTGACTACTCTGACTTGCTCATTGCACAACGCCATGCGAATAGCAGAATAACCAATGGCCGTTCCAATTTCCAATATGCGACCTATATGATTCTTTTGAATCCAATCACACAGAAAGTTGATTCCTTCTTTCTCCATAATCGGAACGCCGTGTACCTGAGCATATGCTTCCATCTCGCTAATCAATTTCATTCGTATCCCCATTTTAATAGACACCTAAATATTCCTCCAAAGTTATTCCGCGCTGATAAATTTCCGCCGCTACACTTACTCCGACATAACGAATATGCCATGGTTCATACATATAACCGGTGATGTTTTCCTTGCCTTGCGGATAACGGATAATGAAACCAAATTCATGACAATGATCACGCAGCCAACGACCCGCGGCGGTATTACCGAAGTTATTATCAATCGCTCCGACATCAAATACCAAACCAGTTTGATGTTCACTAAATCCCGGACGGGCAGAATACGTATCCGCTGCCGCTTGACCATCCTGCGCTACATAACGGTTATATAATGTAACCTGATAATCATAAGTTCGAAAACCGCTCATCGTAGGAATGGCATGACCGGCATTTTGTGCGGCACTTTGTAATTGTGCCAAAGCCGCTGCCGCCGTAGGATCCAATGCTCCAAAACTCGGGGGCAACGGATGTTTTTTGTTCACCAATAAAATTCCGTTCACATAATACGGTTCTGCCTGATAGGGATCCAAATTGCTATCGTATCCACCGCTGCCGGCATTCGCTGTCGGAGGATTAACAGACTCCTCCGGCTTTGCCTTTACATTTACGGTATATTCCTTTTCTGCTTTATTTCCATTGACATCGTAAGCGGTAACTTTCACTTTATAGCCATCTTTTACTGTCTTGGTATCCACATCACTCACAATGATATAACCGTTTTTATTGATTTTAGAATTATCACTCTTTTTTATATCGCCGTCAATCGGATCTTTCACCGATTCAATATTGCTTGCCGGATTGAAGCCGTCGCCGGCAGTGATTTCCACAGATTCCCTTTTCAGTTTTATCTCCGGCGCTTTGGTGTCTTTTACCGTCACCTTTACTTTCTCTTCCTGCGTTTTATCCTCCACCGCAAAAACAACAGTGATTTCCTGTTCGCCTAACTTTTTATTGTCATAGTCCTTTATTTCTTTTACAGTGAGGTTCTCATCACTCTTTTCTTGATCAAAAAGCAACGAGGATTCCAATTCCTTTCCATACTCCGATTCCATATTCTCGTTTATTGCGATATCCATCTTACTGCTGCAAGAACATAAAAACAATAACAATAGTAATATCGTTAATCGCTTTTTCATAACAAATCTCCCTTACATTACTATCAGTATATGATCGTTCAATGAATCCCACCATTGGTATTATACCATATTCCTTCTCTCTTGATGAATAAGCAATCCATCCATCAAAAGAATAGCATATTTCTCTTAAAATAAAAATCAGTCTTTGCAGCATTTTATCGTTTTTCTTCCTTTATACCATATCGCTCACTTATGAAAAAATCCGTTTTCACGGACTTTTATTTTACGAATTCAATAATTGCCATCGGCGCACTGTCACCGCGACGCAATCTTGTTTTTACCACACGCGTATAACCGCCATTACGATCTGCATATAACGGACCGATTTCGGTAAACAGCTTTTGTAACGCTGTTTGTCCCGTTTTTTCATCGGCAACCACATCACGTACATAGCTTGCGGCCTGACGGCGAGCGTGTAAATCGCCGCGTTTTGCCAACGTAATCAACTCATCTGCTACCGCTGAAAGTTCTTTGGCCTTCATCTCTGTTGTTTCAATTTGACCATGAATGATCAAAGATGTTGCCATATTGCGCAGTAACGCTTTGCGATGGTCGGCAGTACGTCCTAATTTACGATTCCACATTGGTATTTAACCTCCCTTTTGCGCTATTCATATGATTTGAAACTTAATCCAAGATCATAGATTTTATCTTTGACTTCTTTTAATGACTTCTTACCTAAGTTACGAACGCGCATCATTTCATCTTCGGTCTTCTGAGTTAATTCCTCAACCGTTTGAATGCCGGCTCGTTTCAGGCAGTTATAAGAACGCACGGACAAATCCAGATCCTCAATCATCATAACGAGTCCCTTGTTCTGGGTTTCTCCTTGTGCCTCTTTCATCAGTGATTCCATCTCATTCACTTGTTCATGAACGTTGGTTAAAAGTTCCAAATGATCGATGAGAATCTTTGCCGCCAAGGCAATGGATTCCACCGGAGTAATCGAACCATTGGTCCATATTTCCAATTCCACTTTATCGTATTTTGCATTTTGTCCGACCCGAGTCGGTTCTACATTATAAGATACCCGATCAATCGGTGTATAAATGGAATCGGTATAAATCGTACCCAACGGTTGATTCTGGGACTGATATAAGGATTTATTCGTATCGGCACTGACATAGCCGCGTCCTACGCGCGCCTGCAGTTCCATTTCCAGCGATCCGCCCTCTTCTAACGTACAGATATGTAAATCCTTATTCAGGATTTCCACACCGTCCGGACAGATAATATCCGCACCGCAAACTTCTCCGGGACCCTGTTTGGAGATACGAAGTGTATACACCTCATCATCTTGAATCTTCATGATCAATGTCTTGATATTCAAAATAATGGCAGTGACGTCCTCAACAATTCCCGGAATCGCTGTGAACTCGTGATAAACACCGTCCACTTTGATTGAAAATACGGCGCCTCCCGGTAATGAGGATAGCAAAACACGTCTTAGTGCATTTCCAATAGTAACGCCAAAGCCTCTTTCCAAGGGCTCCAATACAAACTTGCCATAATGCTCAGACTCTACATATTCTTTGACTTCAAAATTTGCACGTTCAAATTTTTCCATGCTATACCTCCTCAATCAAAGTTGTTTAACCACGTGGACGCTTCGGTGGACGGCATCCGTTATGCGGAATCGGCGTCACATCATTGATCATGGTGATTTCCAATCCGGCAACCTGCAATGCTCGAACTGCAGCTTCACGTCCCGGACCCGGGCCCTTTACATTAACCGATACGGTTTTCATACCATTTTCAATCGCTGCTTTACCGGCTGCTTCACCGGCCATCTGTGCAGCATACGGAGTGGACTTACGTGATCCTTTGAATCCAAGCGCACCGGCACTGGACCATGCAACGGCATTTCCGCTGTCATCCGTAATAGTAACGATCGTATTATTAAAAGTTGAATGTATATGTGCAACACCGCGCGCAATATTCTTGCGGACACGACGCTTTCTTGCACCTGTTTTACCTTTCGCCATTGTCGTTTTTCCCTCCTATCGTCCTATTTCTTCTTACCTGCAACAGCACGAGCCGGACCTTTGCGGGTACGGGCATTCGTCTTCGTACGCTGTCCGCGTACCGGTAAGCCTTTACGGTGGCGGATACCGCGATAACATCCGATTTCCATCAGACGTTTAATATTCAAATTGACTTCACGGCGTAAATCACCCTCGACTTTGATTTTATCTACCTCACCGCGAATGGCGTTTACCTGCTCATCGTTCAGATCCTTTACTCGGATATCTTCGCTGATTTTGCATTTCGCCAAAATTTGCTCAGCCGTAGAACGGCCGATGCCATATATATACGTTAATGATACTACAACACGCTTATCGCGTGGAATATCGACACCTGCAATACGAGCCATTATGCAATTACACCTCCATTAATTTCCTTGTCTTTGCTTATGTTTTGGGTTTTCACAAATTACCATAACGCGACCTTTACGTTTAATGACACGGCATTTATCGCATATTGGTTTGACAGACGGTCTTACTTTCATGCGTTTCCCTCCTTATTCACGACTATTTGTGTCGGAATGTAATACGCCCACGTGTTAAATCATAGGGTGAAATCTCTACGGTGACACGATCACCCGGTAAAATGCGAATGTAATGCATACGGATTTTACCGGAAACGTGAGCCAAAAT
>CAJUGR010000052.1 GCA_910586285.1 uncultured Erysipelotrichaceae bacterium | reverse complement strand
TAAATTTTTGAATGAGCAGACTTCTGATTTGTCCCGCAATCGAATTCAGGAGTTGATTAAGAATGATTGGGTAACATTGAACGGCACTGCTTGTAAAAGCAATACGAAAGTAAAAGCAGGGGACGAAGTGGTGTTGGAAGTGCCGCCGAAAGAACCGCTGTGCGTGTTGCCGGAGCCACTGGACTTAGATATTCGTTATGAGGATCAGGATGTTATCGTGATAAATAAGCCGAAAGGAATGGTTGTGCATCCTTCGGCAGGGCATATGGGCGGAACATTGGTGAATGCCTTATTGTATCACTGTAACGATCTGTCAGGCATTAACGGCGTTTTACGACCGGGGATTGTACATCGGATCGATAAGGATACGACCGGCTTATTGGTGGCCGCAAAAAATGATGCGGCTCACCGTGAATTGGTGAAACAGCTTCAGGAAAAAAGCGTACAGCGTCTTTATTATGCTTTAGTTCATGGGGTCATATCTCATGAATACGGCACGATTGATGCTCCGATCGGCCGCGATGAAAAAGATCGTCAAAAGATGGCTGTGATCGAAAACGGCAAAGCGGCACGGACGCACTTTCACGTTGTGGAGCGATTTCATGAATTTACATTGGTGGAATGTCGATTGGAGACGGGACGTACCCATCAGATTCGCGTTCATATGCAGTATATTCATCATCCGGTAGCCGGTGATCCCAAATACAGCTATCGTAAGCCGTTTGGCACAGATGGACAATTGCTTCATGCGCATCAACTTAGCTTTATTCATCCGCGCACCCAAGAAAAAATTACGGTGAATGCGCCGCTACCGCCGGAAATGGAAGCGGTATTAACATCATTGCGTGAAATGAGGTGAAATTCATGAATGAACAACCATGGGGCTTATATGTATTACAATTACTTCAATATTTTGTGGAGCAGCAGCATTATCAAGTAGTTACCATACGTCAAAATCGCAAAGAATTGTGGCTGATGAATGCACAAAATAAAGATTATCCGATTCTTCTGTTATCACATGATTCAGATGCGATCTTGATGGAACGTCAAGTTTATTTACGGCGCGTATTTCAAGTGATTTCACATATGACCAATCGGAGTGGGAAGCTGGTAATTCTCAATACCAATCCGACTGCTTCCGAAATGACACGGGAATTCTTTACTCAAGTATTGATTCAACCGGGAGAATGTAGTGATGATTCACTGAAAAATGCGTTTCCCGATATCGTAACAGCAGTGTATGAAGTAGAGAATGTTGAGGAAGAATATACCAAAATCACCCGATCCTTAGCGGAGTTACAGCGCGCAGCCATGGCAGAGCGGCGCAAACAAACGAATGACTTAAAACAGCTTCCCAAGACGAGTGTTGCCGTGATTGCTTTCTGTGTGATTATTTGGCTCATTGCACTGTCGGTAAGCAATTATTTGGAAAGTGATTTGTTGGCGGCATTATTATGCGGGGCATATTATAAAATGAATATTGTGAGTTTACATGAATTTTGGCGGTTTGTTACGGCCGGCTTTCTGCATGTGGATGCCATTCATTTGCTTTGTAATATGACGGCATTGTATGTGATCGGAAAAGCCTGTGAAAGATCATTTTCGCGAATTCAGTATCTTGTGATTTTGACCGCTTCCATCATCATGGGAAATCTCTTTGTCTTTTTAACTGCCGGTAATATGATTTGTCTGGGAATCAGCGGTGGTATATTCGGTTTGTTAGGGGCATTTCTAGTCACCTTGTTTGCCAATGGCAGTATTCGTCATCCAATGGTGAAAGCAAGTGTTTTTCGCCTGTTGTTAATCAACTTGATGATATCACTGTTGCCCGGTATCTCTTTATTCTCTCATTTGGGCGGATTTGTCTGCGGAATCTTTCTTGGAATCGTGTTTGCTGATAGCGAGCGTTGGAAAAATTTGCGTGTCCATGTAGCGATTTGCTTTGCGATCTTGGTTGCGGCTTCGGGCATGATGGCGATGAAAGTCGATTGGGTGGAACCGTTAAGCAAGGAAACGGATCGCAGTTATCTTGCTATGGTGCGCAACCTGGGGTGGGAAAGTTATGCACAGCGGATTCAGAAGGCCTATTTGCATTATTACAGTAAAACCGATTTGGGTTTGCCGGAAGGGAAGTAAACCATAAGATTAATCATAAAAACGATGGATGTGTTCCATCGTTTTTTAGAAAGTTTTATTTTATTGGAAATTGACCCCGGCTTTTTTGGTATTGGCAAAGTGAAGCTTCGCAACATTGGCTAAATCGGTGGAAGGATAAATGGAAATGAATTCGCGAATGTTTTCATCAACACGGGCAGATGCTCCTTTACAAAAGGAGAACTGATATTTTTGGCACATATCATCAAAGGCCAATAAAAAGGCATATCGGGCAATTACCGAAGCACATGCCACAGCGATATAGCGATTTTCTGCTTTGGTCTCAAAGTGAATGTTGCGAACGACTTCTTTTTCCTTGGCAAGGTATCGATAATAGCTTTTTTCTGCCACAAATTGATCAACGATTATCTGTTTCGGTGTTTCACTTTGTTTATGTGTAAGATGCACATAAGCCTGATTGTGTAGCTTACATTTGATATCGACCATATTATGGGTTTGATGAACGCGGTTATAGGTGGCATTATCCAAGATCAATAAAGAATGCGGAATTCGCTCCTGAAGTGTTTTCCCCAAAGATCGGATGGTTTCATCTTTCATCGCCTTACTGTCTTGGATTCCCATATTCTTCAGCCAGATACTGTTGGCTTCATCTACGGCCGCAGCACATACGCAAACCGGCCCGAAATAATCACCGGTTCCAACTTCATCGCTGCCCCATTGCGGAAATAATGTGGTTGCTTGGGAATGATGTGATTGGGAAGGGGAGCGGTATCCGGATGCATGAAGTTCGGCGCCCATGCCCTGAAACACTACCTTTCCCGATTCATAAGCGGTAATGACACAATCGCTTAAACCGAGCTGCCAGTAAGCATATGGCGGTGTCTCTCGCTGCTTGGCTTCGGGATAGCGTTCCTTGATTTCGTTGATTTGTTGCTTGGTACATGTGATGGATATATTCATGAAAAACTCCTGTTCCTCCTTTGATTGGATGGTTCATTTCGGATCATAATAATACTATTGATAGGAGAATCTTATCATAATTCTGCGGGAAAGGAAAGGGGAGTGTTTGTGCTTTTATATTTTCTCTGACATGAATAGAATCGGTACTTTTCATCCAATATTCAGATAAACACCTTGCGATATCTGACAATCCCCGATATAATTTGTAGTGAAAACGTGTTTGTGGTTATTCATCAGAATATGTTACAATAGAGAAATCCTGTTTGAATCAGGAATATGAGGTGTAAAGATGTTATTTCCGACTGAATATATATTATTATTGAATATAGCCGTACTTCTTATATTGGTGCTGTTCGCTTACAGTGGTTATCAACAGGGCTTTTTTTTGAAACTGTTAGGTTGCTTCGGCTTTTTGGTGTGTGCGCTTGTGGCATGGATGCTTTCATATCCGTTGTCGACAGTGCTGCATCTGTATCCACAGGATCATTTGATGGCGATGCGTGATCCGCAGATCACAGCGATTTTTTATCAGACGATCAATCGGGTGGTAGTATTTGTGGTATTGTTTTTCCTCCTTTCATTAACGGTTTTATTTATGAAACCGATTTTGAAGGCGGTAGGGAAATTGCCGCTGATTCAAGAAATGAATAAGTTATTGGGAACAGCTTTGGGTGCCTTGCAGGGGTTGGTGTTTGTCATGGTTGTGTCATTTATTTTCAGTACACCGTTGTTTGCGAACGGCTTATGGGTCATCAATGAAAGCTGTTTGAAACCGATCAATGCCATGACTGAAGGATTGTTGTTTTTCTCTCGTGATCAGTTGGGGGAATTGAAAGCCATTCAAAAAGTGGTTACCCCCTCTACGATGCCTAATGAGGAAGATATTAATTATATCGCACATTGGCTGTCGGGTTATGATTTATCACAGGAACAGATCGATACATTTTTACAAGAATTGAAAGGGGAATAATATGGAAGCGTTTGCGGCATTACAATATAGTCAGTGTAAAGAGCAGGTTGCCCGACATTGTCGTTTTTCTTTGGGCCGCAAGCAGATTCTGGAACTCACACCGTCATATGAATATTTGTGGGTTGAACAAGAAGCGCAGCGAGCGCAGGAAGCATTGGATTTGGTGGTGCGATATGGCGTACTTCCGCTTCCCGGTGTCTTTGATATCACCTCAGCGATAGCGGATGCCTGTCGTGATAAGACATTGCGGCCGATGGAGTTGCGCCATATTGCGCAACAAGGCACAACGATTGCGGCGGTTCACCATTATTGTAAGGGATGTGAAATTCCAACGATACATTTGGATGAGTTGTTTCAATCACTGGGTGATATTACCAAAGTATGCCGTGCTATTGATGCATGCATAAATGTTCACGATGAAATTATGGATCAGGCATCGCCCAAACTGGCATCTTTGCGAAAAAGCATTCGCTTATGCGAAGGGGAAATGACGGCAGTTGCACAACAATTTATCGCTCACAATCAAAACAAACTGACGGATACGATCACGGCTTCCCGTAATCATCGCATATGTGTACTGGTAAAGGTGAGTGAGAAAAACAGTATCCGCGGTTTTGTTCATGGGGAAAGTGCATCCGGACAAACGGCTTATGTGGAACCGGAAGCACTGTTTCACTTAAATAATCAACTGGCTGCGCTGCTCAGTCGTGAACAGGAAGAAATGGAGCGGATTTTACAGGAACTGACACAGCAGGTGAAAGCGTTCGCAGATGTTTTATCCGCTAATCAAAAGACCTTGGCATTGTTAGATGGGTACTTTGCCAAAGGAGAATATGCCCATCTTCATGCGGGATGTATCGCCCATGTAGAAATGGATGGGAAACGCCTGTTTTTAAAGAATGCCCGCCATCCGTTGATTGATGATGATCACGTGGTAGCGAATACGTATGAAATCAAGCCGCCTTATCGCAGTGTGCTGATCACCGGCAGTAATACGGGCGGAAAGACGGTAACACTGAAAACAATCGGATTATCGGTGTGTCTGGCCCAAAGTGGGCTTCCGGTGGTGGCGGAAACGGCACGACTGCCGTTTTTTGATCATATCTTTGCGGATATCGGTGATGAACAGTCAATTCAGGAATCACTTTCAACATTCTCAGCCCATGTTTCCAAGCTTGCACATATTTGTGAACATATCAGTGATCGTTCGCTGGTGCTGTTGGATGAATTGGGAAGCGGTACCGATCCGCGTGAAGGGGAATGCTTAGCGATTGCCGTGTTGGAGGAATTGCGTCTTTCCCAAGCCTATGTGTTGGCGACTACGCATTACAGTGCGTTAAAAAGCTATGCGAAACAGCGTGAAGACATGATGATTTCCGGGGTGGAATTTGATATGGAAAATATGAAGCCTACGTATCGCTATTTGGAAGGCATCAGCGGTGCTTCCAATGCTTTTGCGATTGCCCGGCGTTGTCATATGAAGGAAAGCGTGTTACAGCGCGCCGAACAATTGTCCATGGCCAATCGCACTCATCAGGATACGCTGTTGGAACAACTGGAAGCGGAATTAGCGGCGGCACATGAGAAAAAACGCATCATGGATACGAAACTTATTGATCTTAAGGCATTACAGGAATCACTGGAACAGGAAAAGAAGCAATTTGATACGCAAAAGGAAAAAGAACTGAATGCACTGAAAGAGACTTATGCCGATCAACTCACGGAGAGGATCGCTCAAGCCGAAGAAATCATTGCGGAATTAAAGGCAATGCCCCATGAGGTAAAGCCGCATATTATTAATGAAACAGCTCAGCGGCTTCGTACATTGGAAGATGATGTGAATCCCTCACAACCAGAGGAAAAACCGACAGAAGCTTTACACATCGGGGATTATGTGCGGCTTAACAACTTGAATGCTTATGGTGAAGTGATCGAAATAAACAAAGATAAGGTCTGCGTCATGGTAAACGGGGTACGGATGAATACCCGCCGCAGTGAGCTGACATTCACCATGCCGCCGCAAAAAAAGCAGGTGCGGGAAAAAGGCTATGCAGTTTCAAAAGTGAGGTCTCATTTCACTTTGGAAAAAAATGTTATCGGCTTGAAGGTTGCCGAAGCACTGCCCATTGTGGATCAATATTTGGATCAGGCGGTGCTGGCGAGAGCGAATACGGTGCGCATCATTCACGGTATGGGAACCGGCGCATTGCGTAATGGCATTCATCAGTATTTGAAAAAGAATGCTAAGGTGGAATCGTATCGTCTCGGCGGACAGGGCGAAGGAGGCATGGGCGCAACGGTCGTCACATTAAAAAAGGCAGGGAAGCATCATGGCTAACATGGTGAAGATCGAAGATAAATTGAAAATATTACCGGCGACTCCCGGCTGTTATTTGATGAAGAATAAGGACGGGGAGATCATTTATGTCGGCAAAGCGAAGAAATTGAAAAATCGGGTGCGGCAGTATTTTGTAGGTGCGCACGATTTCAAAACGCAGCGCTTGGTTGCGAATATCGATGATTTTGAGTATATTGTGACCGGCAGTGAAAAAGAAGCGCTGCTACTGGAAATTAATCTGATAAAAAAGCATACACCGCCTTATAACATCATGTTTATGGATGATAAGACGTATCCCTATATCAAATTGACCAAGGAAAAGGCTCCGGTGCTTAGGGTGGTGCGTCAGACAAAGGATAAAAAGGCGGAATACTTCGGCCCTTTTCCGGATTCTTCAGCAGCTTGGGATACGATGAAGCTGCTTAATCAGTTATATCCGCTACGCAAATGTGCCCACTTGCAAAAAAAAGAATGCCTGTATTATCATATGAAGCAATGTCTGGGTCCGTGTGTCCATGCGATTGATGCGGATGTGTATACCCAAATGGCAATACAAATTCGTAAATTTCTGAATGGTGATGTCAAGGAGATTTTGGCAAAACTGGAACAGGAGATGAATGAGGCCAGTGAAAATCTGCAATTTGAGCGGGCAAAGGAAAAGCATGATTTGATGCAGGCGATTGCCTATGTGACAGCCAAACAACAGATTGATTTTAAAGACGGTAAGGATCGTGATGTCTTCGGCTGTTTTGTCGATAAGGGATATATTTCGATTCAGGGATTGTTTTTGCGCGGCGGTAAGATGCTGGAGCGCACTTTACATATCACGCCGCTTTATGAAAACGAAGAGGATGCCTTTTTAAGTTTTATTTTGCAGTACTATGAGCAGCATCCCTTACCGCGGGAATTATTATTGCCGCAGCGTTACGATGTTTCGCTGCTTCAAGAGACATTGGATACCAAAGTCATGCAGCCCTTACGCGGTGATAAATTGAAATTGGTGGAAATGGCCATTGCCAATGCGAAGAATATTCATGAACAAAAGTTTGAATTGGCAGAGCGCAAGGAAAGCCGTAAGGAAGAAGCGATGAAACAGCTTTGTATGATCTTTCAAAAGGAGATTCACCGCATTGAAATCTTTGATAACTCGCATATATCCGGCACATTTAATGTTTCGGGAATGGTGGTATATAAAGATGGGGAACCAAGCAAAAGTGATTATCGCTTGTTTAAATTGGGAACCTATGTATCCGATTTGGATTCGATGAAAGAAGTGGTCTATCGGCGTGTTACCCGCTTATTAAAGGAACAAGGACGATTTCCCGATTTGTTGATTGTCGATGGCGGGTGGCTTCAGATTGAAGCAGTAAAGGAAATTCTTGCGGTGTTGGAGGTCGATATTACCTTGTGTGGTTTGGTAAAAGATGATCATCACCGTACCAGTAATCTCATGGACGCTGAGGGTCGTATTATTCCGATTGATCGCAGTGACTCCCTGTTTTTTCTATTAACCCAGATGCAGGATGAAGTGCATCGTTTTGCGATCTCTTATCACCGCAAGCTACGTACCAAAGCGATGACCAAATCAATCCTCGATGAAGTGGAAGGAATCGGGGAGGTGCGTAAAAAAGCCATTTGGAAACACTTTAAAAGTATGAAGCGCTTAAAGGCGGCAACCGTCAGCGAAATTGCGCAGGTGGTACCACAGGCGGTTGCCCAAAATATCTATGATATCCTGCATAGCCCTAACCAAAACGATGCCAATGCATATGATAAACTGTAAGCATCGGTAGTATAGGGGGTATCAATACGCAAACGATATTGACACGGCGTGAAAAACAAGTATTTGATCTGTTAATTCAAAATTACAGCACCAAAGAGATTGCTGGAATGATGGATATTTCGGATAAAACAGTCCGCAACCATATATCCAATGTGATGCTGAAGCTTGGGGTAAAAGGAAGAGCGCAGGCGGTTGTGGAACTGTTAAAACTGGAGGAATTGCATTTATAAAACCGGAGCTTTCCGGTTTTTTTCTGTATTTACTTTTTAATAGTCATTTTTTTGGAATGGTTTATTTTTTTGCGTATAAGTATTTTGATTGAATCATGAACAGGAGTGATGATATGCAGTATCAAACGATTCATGCATCGTTAATGATGAATTTTGCCCAGTCGCAGTGGCTGCGAAAGCAACTTGATTTTGTCGTAAATGCCGACGCACAATTACAGCGAAGGTTACAGCGATTTTGTTTCGCTGAGTTATTTCCCTAAAGCATTCTTTGATGTTTTAAGTGATGCGAATCTTTTCTATCATCAGTTGAATAATGAGGAAAAGTGCTGTGTTGATAAGCATTTGGAAACCATTTGGAAAAATCAATCAGAAAAGGTACCGCCGTTAAAACTGCGTAATTTGGTGCGAGTAGATTATACATATCGAAATGTTGATATGCGAATGTTTTTGCCTCCTGCTGCTCGCTTCACTTTGGTCGGGGAGGTATGTGCCAGTTGTTTCTATTACTATCGGGGACGTTATCGTATATTTATCCGTTTTCGTTATCCCGAAGCCCCCTGATAATTCTGTTTTCTCGTTACGGGAAGTATGGTATAATACAGGCGAGGTGGACAAGATGAAAGCGAAACGAATCCTGTTTATTATCAGCCTGGTGGCTTTGTTCAGTGGCTGCTTTGTCATAATGAATCGTCACTATGATGAACTGGCGCGATATCCGTATGTGACGGAAGAAAATCGCGGTATTATTCTGAAGTATTTGTCGTCCGATGATATCAACTATATGATTTCTCAGCAGTTAACACCGGAACAGTTTTTACCGTTTATTGAAACACAGGGATTCACGATTCGCAATACGCTTTGGTATAAACGAGCCAAAGAGACACAGGATGCATCGAATGAAGTGATTGTCGCCTTTATCAATGATTTTAAGGAAAAGCTGGATTATGCCACTTTAGAACCGCTGTTAAAGGCATATTCTTATGATACGTTGCGTACATTTTATGAAGAGGATAACGGCTATGTACAAAATGCATCCATTGTCAATGATCCGGCAGCGTTGTTGACCAGGATCGATGTGAAGGAAACCCTGTACACATACGAACCGAAAGACTTGGCAGCGATTAAGGATTTACCTAATGTTTCATTGTTAAAAGAGAATCATGTAATTCGTGTCCATAAGGATGTCGTGCAGCCGCTGCATGATTTATGCAAGGATATTTCCTCGGTAAACGACAAAACATGCGGAAATTTGATCTTAACGTTAGGATATGTGTCCTATGAAGATCAGATTCCGTTTTATGAGAGTATGATGTTGAAATACGGGAAAGACCAATTTGATGAATATTGGGATTATCCGGGTCAAAGCGAATATCAATTAGGTTATACAGTGCGTTTTCAACCGGCCGGGTTGCCGGAAAATGGTATTGATACGGATTATTTTGAATTGATTGGCGAGGATTTAGAGGATTCAAAGAATGATGAGATCAAAGAACTGGCTGAGTGGCTGGAAGCGAATGCCTATCAATACGGCTTTATCGTTCGCTATCCTCGAGATCGCAGTAATCAGACACATAAAAAACATCAGCCCTTTACTCTGCGTTATGTCGGAAAAGAAGCGGCGAAGACGTTACAGGATCAAGATCAGGTGTTGGAAGAATATCAGATTGAGATCAAATAACAGATGGGAGAAATCTTATGAAATCTTTTACGGAATTGCGGGATCGCTATCCGCTGTTTTCCTATCATGGCTATCATATGGAAGAAACACCGGAGGAAGTGCGCTTTTGGTACAACTTTGAAATCGCAGGATTGGCCTCGTTCCAACCGACATGGACGATTGAAAAACGTTTTGTGCCGAAATGGAATGAGCGTGATGAAGTGATTCAAAAACTGGTGTTTTCGATCGGCATGGTAGAATTGAGCAGCTATTGGAAAATAACATGTTCACCGTTAGTGGAGATCCATGCGGCAGGATTGGATGAGGATCAGATCGCATGGTGGAAAAAACAATACTACTGGGGTCTGGGAGAGTTCTTTTATACCAATGGGATCGACATTTCCCTGGATGAATTTATGCATATCAAGACACTGGGCAATCATTTTTCCGCAGCCCGAGGGGCCTATCCATTAGAAGGATGCCTGATACCCGTGGGAGGCGGTAAGGACTCGATCGTAACGATGGAATTACTGAAACAGATACCCGGAAGACAGTATGCGTATGTTCTGAATAATCGCGGCGCTACACAGGCTAGCGTGGATACCGCTGGTTTTTCTGATGATCAGGTCGTGAAGGTACGGCGTACTTTGGATCCGCGTATGCTGGAACTCAATCGTCAAGGATATTTGAACGGTCATACGCCGTTTTCAGCCCTTGTGGCATTTTCGGCAACCTTATTTGCGTATGTCAATCGCTTACAATATGTCGTATTGAGCAATGAAGACAGTGCCAATGAAAGTACGGTAGCCGGAACTCTGATTAATCATCAGTATTCAAAAAGTTTTGATTTCGAAAATGATTTTCATCACTATGAAAAACAATATGTCGGATCGGGTGTATACTATTTTTCGCTGTTGCGGGGATGGTCGGAATTTCAGATTGCGCGTGAATTTGCCCGCCATTCACAATATTTTTCGGTATTTCGCAGTTGTAACGCCGGCAGTAAACAAGATGCTTGGTGCTGCTTGTGTCCGAAATGCTTATTTGTATATTTGATCTTATCGCCTTTTATTGACAACGATCAATTAAAAGCGATGTTTGGTGAAGATTTGTTAGAAAAGCAAGAACTATATGATAATTTAGAGAAGCTGATCGGATATCAGAAAGAGAAGCCGTTTGAGTGTGTCGGCAGCCGTGCGGAAATCAATACGGCGATTTGCCTTACGATCCAAGCGATCCAAGCACGTAATGCGACGATGCCGCCGTTATTGGCACATTATATGACATTGCCTCAGTATGAGGAATATCGAAATCAAGAGAATCGCTATACGAATTATTTCAATGAACACAATCTCATTCCTAAGCAGTTTTTACCGCTGGTGAAAGAAGGTATCGTATGCCACCCATCATCAAAGAACTAAAAGATCAACGCATCGCCATTCTGGGATTTGGTCGGGAAGGGCGATCCACTTATCATTATCTGCGGCGCTATTTGCCGGATCAGCCACTCACGATTGCGGATTTAAACCCGATTGATACACAAGGACTGGAACATGTTCAACTTATTATCGGGGAAGATTATCAAAAACTGAATGATTATGATGTGATTATGAAGAGTCCGGGAATTGTGATGCAGGAGTCAATCGCTCCCGAAAAATTGAATTCACAAAGTAATCTGTTTTTGAAATATTATGGTCATCAGACCATCGGGATTACCGGAACGAAAGGGAAGAGTACGACTTGTTCACTGTTGTATCACATTTTAAAACAACAGCGAAAATGTGTTTTACTCGGCAATATTGGGAAGCCGGCATTTGATCAGCTGGATGTGATTGACGAGGATACGCTTGTTGTTTATGAATTGTCCTGTCATCAGTTGGAATATATTCGCCATGCGCCGCATTGGGGAGTATTGTTGAATCTGTATGAAGAACACTTGGATCATTACGGCACCTTTGAAAATTATTGTAAGGCAAAGGAAAATATTTGGCGTATGCAGCGTAATCAGGATTACCTGATTTGTGAGAAATCGTTGGCTTGTGCGGATATCAAAGCCGTTGTATTGACAGCTTCCATGAGTGATGAAAGTGCGGATATTTATGTGGATGCGAATCGTTTGCGAATTTTGCAGGATGAAATCGTGCTTCAGCCGCGGCAGACAACGCTGTTGGGCAGGCACAATGATTATGATATTGCCATTGATCTGTATTTGGCAAAACAACTGGGAATGGATTACGCTGACAGTCTCAAGGCCTTAAGCAGTTTTCAGCCGTTGCCGCATCGCCTTCAATATGTCGGGTATTATCATTATTTGCATTGGTACGATGATTCCATCTCGACCATATGTGAAACGACCATTCAGGCACTACAAAGTTTGCCGCAAACGGATACCCTATTGTTGGGTGGAATGGATCGCGGTATTGACTACACACCGCTCGCTGATTATTTAAACAAGCATCCTGTTGCCCATGTCATTTTAATGTATGATAGCGGTACAGTACTGGCGAAGCAATTGCGAATCCCTTTTACGATGGTAGCGGACTTGCAAGAAGCGGTAGTGACCGCCAAGCATATCAGCGCTTCAGAAGGAGTTGTGCTGTTGTCTCCGGCAGCTGCCAGTTATGGCTTTTTCAAAAATTTTGAAGAACGCGGCGATTGTTTTCAGACTTATATTAAACAACCGTAAGCAGGAAACCGTAAACAGCGGTTTCTTTTTTTACCCGACTCCGCTTTTAATTATAATGGTGCTTCAAACTTATAAAAAGTCCTATAAATATTGACCC
>CAJUGR010000051.1:3131-12963 GCA_910586285.1 uncultured Erysipelotrichaceae bacterium | reverse complement strand
AATAGGCCCTTATAGGGCTGGTTCATACCACGTCTTTCAGGCGTGGTTTTGATTTCGGCGATTTTAAAATTTATTATCACGTTTACATGTTGATTGTGTACATTTTGTTGAATATAAACGGGTGATTACTATGAATTTAAAGATATCCGAATTATATTAAAAGCACTGTATGAAGAATACGCTATGGCATAGAAAAGAAGGAGATATCCATATGAATTTTATATCATGGCAGTAATGTGATTGTGGATGAACCGAAGCGGTTTTGGCAAAGCTGGACACTGGTTGTTGGCTATGGTTTTTATACCATTACAAGCCGTATTCAAGCTGTAAATTTACGGGTAAAGTTGCGGCTTGCAGGGAAAGTGTTTTACCCCATGCCATCCATCAAGTTTCACAAAAAAAGATCAACTGCTTCACGATTGATCGCCTCAAATATCTTCTCATACGGTTATACGAAATATGATAAGTTTTCTTTACTCTATATTAATAAAAGAGAAAAAAGCGTCAGCCTCTTCATGTCAAAAAAGAAATGACGCGGAAGTTTGTACCGATTAAAAATAATGTGAGGATTAAATCTTTATAATTGATGCCTATTAAGCGGAATACTTTTATTCTTCTGTGACAAGATAGAGTCAGTGACACTTGTCGAAAAAAAGGTGTTTTGGTATCAAAATGGCGAAAAAGGTGATATAATGCTAACGAAGAAAACAGGTGATAAGATGCTCAAATCAATATTCAGCGGGTGGAGTTTCTTGAAATGGTTAGGTAATGGGATCATCATGATTTTAACCGTTGCTCTTTTGTCTTTTTTTGTCAATCCGATCTTTGCGGTTGGTTATGTGATTATGCTGCTTATCCATGAAACGGGACATATTGTTGCGGCGCGGGCATACGATGCGATAGTTCGCTTTGGTGGTTTTACACCGTTTGGAGCCTATATCGAAATTATAAATAAAACTTCCATCAAAGAGAATGCGATAATTGCTATCAGTGGTCCGTTATGCGGTTTGTTGGCAACAATTCTTTATCTGTTTCTGTTTTATTTCTTGAAGGATTATACATTCTTATGGCTTAGTTTTTTTGGTGCTGTGGTTTCACTGTTGAATCTGTTGCCGTTGAATCCTTTTGACGGTGGGAAAGTCATCGCGGGAACCTTTAAAACTTTTCCGTTGCTCTTCATTCCGTTTCTGGCATATGGTATCTATTATTCTATGGATCAAATGATATTGCTTGTGTTGTTCACAGTTATGATTCTTTATATAATCTATGATTTTGTAAGTACCAGGCGAAGAAATCGTTTCAAAGATCTTGTACAGTATAAAAAGAGTACGCGAGCATCGATATTCTTGGTTTATTTATTGGTCTTTGTATTGTTGGGGGCACTGATATTCACGATGGTGATGGAATATCGGGAAGCATTATTACCGCAAATTGATTTCTCTTCACATATTTCTCAGTTTCAACAATGGCTGAATTCGATATTGCCGTGAGCATTGAAGTGTGTGTTGGATAATAAAAACCTCGAATTTTGATTCGAGGTTTTTTTTGACTACTCTAAATCCGCATGACGTTCAAACATAGTTTCCGCTGTTTCGCTCATACGATCCATCAATTCCATGATGGTGGCATCGTAAGTGATTAATTGTAACTGCTCAAAAGCAGAACCCATCGGTTGAATTGAGGTAATATCCATACCGGCATTTTTCAGTTTGGGAGAGACTCCGGGCAATATGACGATGACATCGGCCATCAGAGCGATTGTGGATTTGGCATCCATGGTGACCAAGGCGATTTTTACACCGTTTTTCTTTGCCTTACGAGCCATGGCAGCTAAGCTTTCGGTTTCCCCGGAACCTGAGCCGATGATTAATAAATCACCTTTATGGGTGTGAGGATTGGTAATCTCTCCGACCATACTGACGGCAAGTCCCAGATGCATCAGCCGATTGGTGAACGCCCGGATCGATACTCCGGAACGCCCGGCTCCGGCGGTAAATATATGATTGGCGCTGAGGATCTCCGAAACGAATGCATCGAAATCATTATTGTTAGCATATTGCAGGTTATGTAATAGTTCTTTCAGAATTTTTTCACTGTATTCTTTTACGCTCATGCTTTACCTCCTATATATGTATTGGCTTTGCTTAACCAATTACTCGTTTCACTTATACGTGCATTCGCTCAGCCAGCGCCTTTGCTGCGCCAACCGGATCATCCGCTTTTACGATCCCGCTGCCGACAATGATGATTTGCGGCTGATATTTCATATATTCATCAATGGTTTCGAGATTGATGCCTCCGGCTACCGCCAAAGCGGTATGCTTCACATATTGACGTGTCTCTTTTAAATCATCCAGTGGAGTTCGACCGACTGCCTGTTGATCCAAGCCGGTATGAATGGCAATGACATCCACGTCCATCGCTTCGATAGTTTCCATACGCTGTTTCAAATCGGAAACGCAGATCATATCCACAACCACACGGCGGCCTGCTTTTTTTGCGGTTTTGACACAGTCCTGTATGGTTAAATCATCGGTAACTCCCAGCACGGTCACATAATCAGCACCGGCCTCAAAGGCGATATTGGCTTCATAAGCGCCGCCATCCATAATCTTCGCATCACACAATACTTCCAAAGAAGGATAGGCGGTTTTAATTGTTCTCACTGCCTCCATGCCATACTGCATCATAAAGGGCGTGCCTACCTCGACAATATCCACATCATTGGCCACTTTTTGAAGCAGGCTCATAGTCTGTTCTAAAGTAATATCATCCAAAGCAATCTGTAATTTTGATTTCATAATAGAATCCTTTCTTTCCGTTTTATATGTTCATTATAATGTTGGGAATAGTTGTTGTCAAGGACTGATTATGCTACAAATCAAATAAAACCCAACTGTTAAACTTGCGATTTATTGCGATCTTTGTTATAATGCGTATGGTGATGTTTATCATGAAAAAATTAAGTGTACAACGCCGCAATGAAATCGCACAGCGCTTATTTCAAGAGGGTAATATTCATATATCTGAATTGGCAAAGTTATATCAGGTATCCACTGAAACGATCCGCAAGGATTTAATTTATTTAGAAAAACAGGGAATTGCCAAAAAGAGTTATGGGGGCGCTGTCATTTCCAAAGGAATGCTGGAACGGCCTTTTTCACAAAAGGAATCAGAACACTTAGAAATCAAAACCAAAATTGCGGAAGCTGCATTGGCATGGATACCCGAGCAGGGGACAGTTTTCATGGATGCGGGATGCACAAATTACATTTTGGCGAAACATCTGATGATGCGAGATGATCTGACGATTGTTTCCAATGCGGTGAATACACTTGCCTTATTATCCCATTCGCAAAATCAGGTGCTGTGTATTGGGGGACAGCTGCGTAATTCCGGTAAAGCGGCGGTCGGTTACTGGGCTACCAATGCGATCTCACAGCTGCACATCGATGTTGCCTTTCTGGATACCGACTGTTTTGAAGCCTTTAGCGGGCCTGCATCGGCTAATTATGAGGAAATGGAACTGAAGCGATTGGTGGCACAGCACGCCGATCAAACATTGATTTTGGCAGATCATACGAAATTTTATCATACTGGTCAATTTCAATTCTGTGGTTGGGAGGATATTACAGCGTTGATTACCAATCATCATGAACGAGAAAATAAAAAAATTGCGGCTGAAATAAAAACACGAACGATGTTGATTTATGCCGATATTTGAAATATATTGTCAAGCAATAAGCGGTTGGAAATGAACCTTTTTGGTTTCTGACAACCGTTTTTATGTGATTACTTAGGAAATTAGGATAAAAATACAATGATTACCAATGCAAAGGCGAATGTTTTCATATATAATATATAGTAGGATGTTTACTATATCCGTTCTATGGCTCTTAAGTAAGAATACGATAAAACAAAACAATACTTGTTAGTAAATGATTATATTTAACAAATCGGATGCGAAAATTTTGTCGTTATTTTGGTACAGATGATGGGCAATCTCCGTTACGCAAAGGCTGTAATATGTATAAACTGGAATGCTCCGGTATAAAATAGTGTTGTCAGCGTGTGTAAACAAAGGTATATTTGACAAGTTGATTTACGTATGCTAGAATAAGCAACGACCTTAAAGGAGGAAATTTATGAAGTTGAAAAGAATATGTGCTTTTCTAATCATGGTTTTCTATCTCTCCGGTTGTGCCAGTGATACCTTCGGTACGACAATGGAGGGTGATCGGCAGGTAACCAATGCTCAGCTGTCACAGTTGACTCACAGAGATAACCGGCAGCTTGCTTTAGACATGGACGGCGATCAGAAAGTATCCTTGAAGCAGGAAGTTAAACAGTATGCCGTTTCGAAGAAGTTGAATAAAAAACTGGTGGATCAAACCCCGGTACAAGAAACATTTAAAAATGTGTTGGCCGTAAGCGAGGCCGAACAGTATAAAGTGGAAAAGCCAAAAGAACCGGAAGTAAAAGAACAGGAACAAGAAACTGCGGTCAGCGGAGATTCATTCGAAGTCTATGCGACGTTATACGGAGTGGATTGTTACGGCTGTAATGTTCGCGAAGACGGCAGTGGAAATACCGCCATCGGTGTACAGTTGAATCCCAATGTGGGAGTAAGGCAGAGCGACGGCACATGGCTCAGTGGTTTGACCTATGACGGTTATTATATTATTGCGATGGATCCCTCAATTCCGTTTTATTCCATTGTAGAGATTTCCAATCACGGATTGAGTGGTATGGGCTTTTCACCGGATGTCCCTATTAAGTGTATGGTGCTGGATCGCGGTGGTGCGATTCACGGTAATCATATCGATTTGTATATTGGCAGTGAACAAGATGTAAATCAGATTTCTTATGACGGCTCACAGGCAGTCGCGCGAATCTTGCGCTACGGCAGTTAGCTGTTCACAATTAACAGTTTAACACAAGCAACGATCATAATAGAAAACCATGAACGGGTGGGAACTTTTTTGATACGCAATTTTCTGAAGTCACATAGGGAAATACACACGGGAAATATTAAAATGCCGAAGCAGAATTCATAAATGAGAGTGATATGAATTCCTTAATGCCTTTGCGCCGTTGAAAGCTTCATTCGCGGATCACGCAGAGGCTTTTTCTGTGCTTTTTTCATTTGCGGTTTTTTTACTGTTTGGGTTATGTTAAAATAATGGGGAAAGGTTGTACGGAAATGAAGGTAAAAGAAGTAATTGTGGTCGAGGGAAAACATGATACCCAACGCTTACAAAAATTTGTGGAATGCGATACATTAGAAACAGGCGGTTTGTGTTTTGATCCGGCAAAGCTGAAATTAATTCGACTGTTACAACAGGAGCGTGGTGTGATTATCTTTACGGATCCGGATGGACCGGGAGAAAAGATTCGCAATGCGATCAATCAGTCAGTTCCGGGCTGTAAGAATGCCTTTATTGCTCGAAATAAGGCAAAAACCACAAAGAAAGTCGGAGTGGAACATGCGGCAGGAGAAGATATTATAGAAGCGTTAACGCATTTAATGACATATGAAGAAAACCCGAAACAAACGCTGTCATGGAGTGAATTTATGGCTTTGGGTCTCAGTGGGCAAACAAATAGCCAAAAGGTACGGGAAATACTGGGAAATACATTGTTTATCGGTAAATGCAACGGTAAAACTTTATGGAAACGATTGAATATGTTGGGATTGCATTGTGAACAGGTAGCGGCACTATTGGATGCACCAGCAGAATAAAAAGGATGAAAAAGGAGCGGGGCTCATGAAACCGATTATCGCAACGCCTTCAGCAACGAAGGAATATGTAAGTAAATATCAATGCATGGCAAAAAAAGGATACGGTCAGAATTTTTTGATTGAACCCGGCATTGTGGATAAAATAGCTCGTTATGCGGTGACATCCAATCATTGTGCTGTCATCGAAATCGGACCGGGAATCGGTGCCTTGACCCAGTTTTTATGCCGTTATGCAAAACGAGTCATCGCCTATGAAATTGATGAGCGCTTACCACAGGTGTTGGAAGATAGTTTATCCGATTGTGATAATTTCTCATTGGTCATGGAAGATTTTCTGAATGTGGACGTATCATCCGTAGTAGCGGATTGGAATCAAAAGGGATATGATGTTGTTGTGGCAGCCAATTTACCCTATTATATTACTACACCGATTTTATTTAAGCTGTTTGAAAGTCGTGCCCCGATTCAGGCGATTACCGTTATGATGCAGAAGGAAGTGGCTGATCGCTTTCATGCCGGTGTGAACAGTGCTGATTATAACGCTCTCAGTGTGATTACCCAATATCGCTGCGAAGTCACACCGATTATGAATGTGCCGCGTAATGTATTTATGCCTAAACCAAAGGTTGATAGCCGTGTTTTGCAATTTCGGCTGAAAGAGCCGCGATTGAATGTGGAAGAAGAAAAGCTGTTTGCCCTGATCAAGGCATGTTTTCGCCAACGGCGGAAGACCATTTTAAATAACTTTGGCGAATATTTGGGAAATAACAAAGAAAAAGCGAGGGAAATACTGGGTCAAGCAGATATTGATCCGGTGAGAAGAGCGCAGAATATAACCCTGGAAGAATTTTTACGATTGTATGAGGTAAGTCTATGAAGGAATGGAGCGCCAATGCTAAAATCAATTTATGTTTGAATGTCGCAGGTCGTCATGAGAATGGCTATCATGAACTGAATATGATTATGGTACCGCTAAAACTGCACGATACCCTTTTATGGGAGCCGGCGAAAGAGGATTTATTTCAATGCGATGATAATACTTTGCCAATGGACTCATCCAATACGCTGGTAAAAGCAGCATTATTGATGCGGCAAACGTTTGCGATCAAAGATCATTTTCATGTGCAATTAAAAAAGCGTATTCCGATGCAGGCCGGTTTGGCTGGCGGAAGTGCCGATGCGGCGGCGCTCATGCGCGGTCTTTGGGAACATTATTCCTTACCGTGTTCCATAGCGCAACTTGCTTGTTTGGGTAAGCAGGTCGGAGCGGACGTGCCGTTTTGTATTCGCAATACCTGCGCTTTGGTAGGCGGCATTGGAGAACAGATTGTTCCGTTTGAAAACCGTTGTGACTTTGGTGTATTATTGGTGAAACCCAAACAAGGGGTCAGTACGAAAGAAGCATTTCAAACATTGGATCTTACCGCATGTCCTCATCCGGATGCACAGCATTGTCAAGCGGCGCTTGCGGCCGGAGATTTTGACCGCTTTTGTACACTTGCTCAAAACAGTTTGGAAACGAGTGCCTTTGCTTTGGTGAAAGAAGTAGCAGAGGTAAAAAAAGAACTGCTTGCGTATCGTTTTCCCCTTGTACTCATGAGCGGCAGCGGCTCTACGGTATTTGCGCTAAGTCCGAATCGCAACTTGTTACAAGCAGTGAAACAGGAAATGGTACAGCGTTATGCGTTTGCGGAAGTAACCGAACTGCTTTAAAAAAGAAACATCTTGACCAATAATAAAAACAGGAATCTTATCATGATATCCTGTTTTTGATATGCGATCATAAGTTCAAAGATCTTTCTTTTTTTGTCGGCATTGCGCTTAGATTTACTTTTCCTGATTGTGTATCATTTGGATCGAGTTTTGTTTTATACTTACCGACTTATTCTAATATCTGATAGCTATATTTCCAAGCTAATATCCTTTTCACGGCTTTATCAATTTGGGCTTCGGAAATTCTGCCATGTTTGACAGCATTTAATATTTCCTTTTTATTGGCTTTAAAATCAGAAGAAATAATCATATCATTGCCGGCTAATATTGCTTGCACCGCCGCTTCGCCGTTATCCACATAGGGTTTTACCGCGTCCATAGCCAAATCATCTGTCATGATAATACCGGAAAAATTTAATTCGCTACGTAAAATATTATGTACATTTTCAGATAATGAGGCAGGCTTTTCTTTATCCATTGACATCACGATGGTATGGCTGACTAAGATACAGGGAGCCCCTGCCTCAATACCTCGGATGAAAGGTAAGAAATCGGCATTTTGAAAGGTTTCATAGGGTCTTTCATCTTTCGCAATACCGGTATGAGTATCCGCATTATCGCCATATCCGGGAAAATGCTTCATAACTGAAATCATTCCGTCTTGATTCATATTGTTAATCAGTTGTGAAACATATATTGATGTTTCCTCAGCATCTTGCCCATAAGAGCGATCATACATGAAGGAGGATGGATTGGTAGAAATATCCGCTACCGGCGCAAGGTTCATGTTTAATCCAATGCTTTTTAATAACGCTGATTTTTCACTGGAATCTTTTAAGATCGCTGATAGCTTTCCTTCCTCATAAACCTCCCGCGGCGATAAGAATTTTTCATGGCGAAATGCGGTGTAAGCAGAGACCCGAATAACCGTTCCTCCTTCTTCATCCACCGCTAAAACTAACGGGATTTTACTGGCTTTTTGGCATTCCTTCAGCTTCGCAAGAATGGAACTTTTTGTTTCATGAGCAAAATCCTTACCGAACAGGATGTATCCGCCGGGATGGTCATGCTTGATTTCCTCTATGACTCCGCTATCGGGAAAACGAACCAAAAATAATTGACCGACTTTCTCTTCTAACGTCATGTTTTGTAAAACAGCTTCCGCTTCCTTATAGTATTCAGAAAACAATTCTTGTTTCGCCTTTTGCATTACTGTGGTATTTTCATAAATTTGGGCAATGATGGGAGTCGGTTGGACATCATTTATTTTCGCATCGGTAACCGGCTCTTCTTGAGGTGAGGCAGTATTGAAATGGTTTATAGTCAATAATTCCATACTGACACTGATAAATAGTATGATTCCTAACACGAGTATGGTTACCATACTATACTGTTTTGTTTCGCTTTGCTTATTATCCATATCGTTTTCATAGCCTTTCTTAACCATTGAAATCGTTATTTTTTCGCGCTCATCCATCCGCCGAGATCACATTTTCGTTCGATCAGCAGCTTATCGTCTGTATCATTATAACATGAGTGAGTGAAAAATAGTTATACAGATCAATAAGAGTCATGTTAGGGGGCTCTAAAGCGTGAATATCATACGATCATGAACAGAAGTGAGTCATTGTTATGTTTGGTTTTCATGAAAGACATGGCAATGATGCAGGCTGTTTCATTATCACAAAGCAGGTAAAGTTTCTATTAAGATAAGACTTATGTGATTTCAATGGAAAAGTGCTTGACATCATGAAAGAGTTGGTGTACTGTATTATTACTAATAGTACAGTTGGAGGTGATCGTATGCTGAAGGTCAGAAAGCTGGAAAAGCGATTACAGGATCATTTGGTGCTTAAGGATTTGGACATGGATGTGGATGATGGTTGTATCTATGGATTGATCGGTCCTAACGGCGCCGGGAAGTCAACACTGTTAAGAGTGATAGCCGGAGTATATCAGCCTGATTTGGGCTGTGTTTGTATTGATGAGCATAATATTCACAAAGAGGTGGAACAGCGAGCGCAAATGCTTTTAATCGGAGATACCCCGTTTTATTTCCACAATGCTACTTTGCATGATATGAAGAAGTTTTATCAAATTGCGCATCCGCAGTGGGATGAAGCGTATTATCATCGTCTGATTCGAATGTTTGATTTGGATGATCATCAATCATTAGATAAATATTCCAAGGGTATGAAGCGTCAGGGTTTTCTCATTCTCGGCTTGTGCGCAGCACCGCGGTATTTATTGTTGGATGAGGCCTTTGATGGTCTGGATCCGCATATGCGTTTGATTGTGAAAAAGGAATTGGCACAGCGCTTGGAAGAAAAACAGATGAGTGTAGTCATTTCCTCTCATAATCTTCATGAGATGGAA
>CAJUGR010000051.1:0-3121 GCA_910586285.1 uncultured Erysipelotrichaceae bacterium | reverse complement strand
CAATTCGGGATTTTAGAGGATCATCACCTGATCACTTCCGGATCTATGAGTGATCGCTTAAACGAAGTGCATCGTTTTCAATTGGCGTTTGCGCACAGCGTGGATCGCAAGCTGTTTGAAGCGTTGCCGCTGTTATCGATTAAAATTGATTCCCGCATTGTCAATTTGGTAGCGGAAGGTACGGCGGAAGAATTAAAGAGTAAGTTGAATGCGCTGCATCCGCTGATGATGGAAACTTTGCCGGTTTCTTTAGAGGAAGTATTTGTATATGTGATGATGCAAAGAGAGGAGCGAAAACATGAAGGCATTCTGCTTTGATACACTGCGCTTGAATAGACAAGAAAAACAATATGCTAAGCATTATGTACAAACGAATATGCGCTTGGCGATCGTTGTGGTCATGGTTTTATGTCTGTTTGTGTTAGGATTGTTAATCCCGGAACAACTGATTGGAATTCCGCTGTTCCTCTTTGACGGATCGCTTGGGTATTATCATGAAGTAGGCGGGATGGCGATGTTTTTTATCAGTATTTGTATTCTTGCCTATCTTTTACCGCTGTTTCAATTCCGCTTTTTGATGAAGCGTTCTCACAGTGATTTGTATTTATCTTTACCGATAGAACGTAAACGATTGTTTTATGTCCACTATGTCATCGGGTTACTTTTTATCGTAGTGTGCGCATTTGTGGAATTGTTTGTGATGTATGCCTTCTCCGCACCCAAAGGCAGTGAATGGTTTGCCTTGAATAAGACGGTTTTAATGGTTTGCGCTGTCTATATTTTATTGGGCAGTTGCTTATACACGTTTTTTGTCGCATTTATCATGCACTGCCATCGGGTATTGGACGGTATCTTCGTCTGTATGATCTATACGCTTTTACCACTCATGCTTTACTATTCTCTCAGTGCGCTTTTTTACAGTGTACAAGAACAGGTGCTGGAGGCCGATAGGTTTTACACGACGATTAAGGGCAGTTATATTATAGAAGGCAGTGATATGGGATCCCATAGCGTTGTTTTCATATTTGCATCACTGTTGTCCATCCCATGGCAAATGAATTGTTGGCTGGATGTAGCAAATTCCTCTGTCGTGGTTTCTAATGAAACGATGTTATTTTTACAAATCGCATTGCTCGCTTGGCTTATTATTGCCGTTTTGTGTTTCCTTCATGCACGTGATGTGATGGTTCGTATCCGCAGTGAAATGAGTGAGCAGCCGACCCGCTCGCTGTTCACCTATCCAATGTTAATTCCGGCAACGACCTTGTTGATTATCTTGGGCATCGGGAGCGGCAAAATCATATCATTGCCCATTATGATCATTTTCGTATTGTATTTGCTTGCGCATTGCTTCGCTCAACGTAAGCTTACTTGCGATGTTCGTAATATCGTGATATATGCAGCGATAGTTTTGTTGAGCAGTGCTGTTTATCATGTGGCGATGGCTACCGACTGTTTTCATACGGTTCATGAAATCCCGCCGCGTGATCAGTTGGATGCGATGCAGGTGGAGATCACTACGTATCAAGAAACAGAGGGATACGCTACTGATATTTCACAAATGATCAGCGATCCGGTTGTCATCAAAGAATGGGTTAGCGATCATGAAGCAGTGGCAGCTCAACATCAAAAAGTGTCAAATACGTTGGGATGGAGTACTATGATATCGTTCACCTATTATTATGGTGATAAAATGGAAGTTCGTTCCTATCAGTTTACCAAACAGGATGAGGAAAAGATTCACGATCTGATTCATAACTGGTATGAGAAAAAGTATTTACAAAGTCAAGAGTTTAAGGATACGATGGAGTAGGAGGAAACGCTATGTTTATCATTAAGCCACAGAGTCGATTGCCGATCTTTGAGCAATTAAAATCCCAAATATTGGAATTTATCTCATTGGGCATACTGGCGCCAAATGACAAGCTTCCTTCTGTGCGTTCCCTGGCTGCTGAATTGGCAATTAATCCCAATACGGTTGCGAAAGCCTATCAGGAGTTGGAATTACAAGGTTATTTATATACTGTGCCGGGAAAGGGCTGTTTTGTATTAGACAATCATCTTGATGATCAGATCAAACAGGTAAAACTCAAGGAGTTTAAGGCATCCGTTGCTGAAATGAAACGCCATCAAATTCCCGAATCCGACCTTGTGGAGGCAGTGAAAGAAGTATATACGAAAGCAGGTGAACCACATGATTGAATGTCGTAATGTGTATAAATTCTTAGGTAAGAAACAAGTTTTACAAGATGTGAACTTGCGCATACCGGATGGCTCAATCTTTGGCCTAATCGGACCCAACGGTGCCGGGAAATCCACTTTATTGCGGATGTTGGCAGGGATTTATCAGTGTGACGGCGGTCAAATCGTATTGGATGAGGAGCGAGTCTTCGATCATCCTTCCTGTAAGCGACAAATTATGTTTATCAGTGATGAACCGTTTCAATTTTTTCATGCGACTTTAAAGGATATGAAGAACTTTTATCAAGACTGGTATCGGGTGGACGAGCGATTATATCATCATTATTTGAATTTATTTCATTTGGATGAAAATCAGCTGTTAAAGAATTTTTCCAAGGGAATGAAGCGACAGGCCTTTATATTATTAGGTTTGGCGGCTTCTCCGCGGTATTTATTATTGGATGAGGCTTTTGACGGTTTGGATCCGATGATGCGTCATCATTTTAAAAATGTGATCAGTGAAAGGATTGCGGATCAGAAAATGAGTGTGATAATCGCTTCTCATGATTTAAAGGAAATGGAAGCATTTTGTGATATGTTTGCGATGTTGGAGAACGGGCAAATTCGTACCGGCGGCAGCTTGGATCAGGAATTGGCTAAAGTACATCGAATTCAAATGGCGTTTTCTGAGACAGTAGATCCGGCGGTATTTGCGGATATGGACGTTGTGACAATGCAGATTCGTTCACGTGTGGTAAATTTATATGTCCGCGGCGATATTGAAAAAGTGGAGGCGTATTTAAAAACGCTGGATCCGCTGGTGCTGGAGATTCTACCGGTCAATTTAGAGGAAATGTTCATTCAGGAGGTTTTGCATGGTAAGGAGGGAAGTGTATGACGGCTTATCCAAAGGCTTATCTGCAGTGGTACCTGAATAGTC
>CAJUGR010000050.1:6328-13398 GCA_910586285.1 uncultured Erysipelotrichaceae bacterium | reverse complement strand
CCGTTCCTCCAGACGATACACTTGCCGCAGCCATACGTTGATTATAATACGCATACCCCACTGAAAAAGTCCCCATTAAAGCAATCAATGCTACGAGAATCTTCTTTCTCATCATCACTCATCCTCTCACTATCTACACAATCAATCCAGTCCTAAGCGATAACTAGTCGTAGCCGAGTATCGAAAAGTTCATTTATATACAAAAAAATTATTTTATTTTTTAACTTGAATTTTTAAAACGAAATGGTTTGTATTTTTTGCAGTAGAAAAGAATAATCGCAATGCGATTATTGGGAGATAACATTTATGATTAAAACGCTTTAGCGCTATATGTTATGGCAACAGTGCTTCAAAAGCGACATCCCAGCCATCTTGTTGTAAAATGTCGTAATAAGCATCATCATTTTGTTTCAAATATTCATATAAAGCCTTGATGGCTGTTACTTCTTGCGTATCGCGATTTTGCATCTGTTTTTCATTTACCGCCCAATTACGCAAGATAAAATATGCTTCCTGTGAATTATGAATATCGCGGCCCTGATATTGCAGCGGTGCTTTTGCTGTCACCGGCGCTTCCTCATGATTCTGGTTATAGTGATAGCCGATTCCCACGCACACCAAGGCAAACGTGATTGCGGTAGCCGTAAATGCTTTTCCCCGTGGAGAAAAATGTTGCGTCTTTGTGGTCGCACCAAGCAATGCATGATTACTGAAAGCACCGTATTCTTTCAACAACACGGCAGTTATCATTGCTTCCATGGTCGTCGCCTTGAAGTTTAATGGCGTTTCATTTTGTTCATTATAATCCTTAATCATTTCCCGCAATGTTTTCTTTGCGGTAAACAAGCGACTTTTTACGGTTCCTTCCGGAACATTTAAGATCGCTGCGCAATCCTGCATACTCAACTGGTCAAAATAAACCATCATCACCACTTGTCTTTGTACCAACGGAAGCTGATCCAACATATTCAATAAAACTTCTCGATCACTGGCAAAGTGCATTTGATTTTGCGGTAAAAAATCCTCTCGCTCCTCTACCATGGCACTGACCAGCGGACTGTGATCCACATCCAAATAAATATCACGGTTCTTACGAAACATATCCGTACATTTACCATGAATAATCTTACAGCACCAATGATAAAACCGTTTGGGCTCTCTTAAGGTGTGCAGCGATGTATGAATCTGCAGAAAAGTCTGCTGGACGGCATCCTTTGCATCCTCGCTGTTTTTACATAAACGATATGCAACAAATTCCAAACGCTTATGGTATCGCTCGTATAATTCCGCAAACGCTCCTTCATCGCCCTGTAACACTTTTTCAACCAATTCTTCATCGCTATAAGTTCTCATAGATACACCTCATCACTATTTTCATATTACAGAGTATACAGAAAAATGTCAAGAAATTTATTACAATTATTATTTTTTATACATTTGTTATAGTTTTTACAATTTCATCCAATTTGATTTTTAGGTAATTTTACATTATAAAAACGAATTTTCTGATGGAAAGATAACCACCACAAAATATGAAATATGGCTTGTACTTTTCTTTTTGCAATATCCGCTGCGCCATAGTGCAAATTTATTGCCGCACACGCATATATAAAGAAGTAGGATTATCGATATCTTTGTAACAACAATGTAAGAAATGATATCATGAAAACTCCTTGTTTGTTCATGTCTTTTGTACTATAATGATGCATAGAAAATGAAGAAAGGATGTCGTAATATGCCCCATACCACTACCAAACGCGCCCTTGCTTTGTCTTTAAAAAAACGCTTAAAAGAGAAGCCGCTGGATAAGATCACCATCAAAGATATTTGTGATGGATGCGGAGTGAATCGGCAAACATTTTACTATCATTTTCAAGATATCTACGATCTGATTGAATGGATTTATACAAGCGCAGAATATCAAATTCTGGATGAGAATATGACCCTTCTCACTTGGAAAGATGCACTGATGCAAATATTTGATTACGCCTTACAGGAAAAAGAATTCGTTATAGCGACCTATCATTCTCTATCTCGTGAACATTTGGAAAATTTTTTATATCGTGAAACATATCGTCCGCTTCATTACATTATCAAGGAACATTGTGCCGATATTTCGATTCAGGATAAAGATATTGCCTTTTTAGCTGATTTCTATAAATACGCTTTTGTCGGTATCGTTTTAGAATGGGTTCGCAAAGGCATGAAAGAAGACCCGGCGCCGTTAATCTATAAAATGAAACTGGTTACGGAAAGCAGTTTTAATAATATTATCGATTATTATGTTCATAATCTTCATCAGCATCGTAAAGTTTCTGATTAATGAATGACGATATCGCAAATGATATCGTTTTTTTGTGCTATTGCTTATGAATGGACAGAAAAAAGGCCTCCATGATGACATGAAAGCCTTAACGCTCATAAGAATTAATGATTGATGATCGCTCTGGTCAACATCGGAACGATCTGATTTTTACGTGAGAGTATATCTTCCTGTAAGCTGTTGGTTTCATTTTCTCGATTCGGAAAGGCTTCTGCCACCACATTGGCCAATTCTCCGGCGCCGAAAAACAGCGATCCGTTTTCCAATAAACTGGTAAACGCCACCACCAATAAGTGCAGATGCCGCTCCTTAACAAACGCATTCATTTCTTTCTGCATAGCTTCGGCAATTTCCTCCACCTCATCCAATGAGGAAGCGATAATCTGCGCGATCATGACCGGATGATCTTCAATCACAAACTTCTTGATATCCTTACTGATCAATTCTCGCATTGTTTTCCCGCGAATGTTGGAAGAGACCATAAATAACTCTTTGGCAAAAGTATCGATATCCACCCCTGCGATTTCCGCCAAAGCGCTGGCCATTCCCTGGTCCTTACCGGTAGAAGTCGGTGATTTGAATTTCAGCGTATCGGATAAAATCGCCCCCAATAATAATCCCGCCATATCTTTGGAAATGCTCATCTGACCTTCCATATAGATAGAGGTGATAATTGTTGCGGTACTGCCGATGATCTCATTGCGGAAAGAGATCGGCCGACTGGTAAAAATATCACCGATACGATGATGATCAATAACCTCCAGCAGCTCGGCATCCTCAATGCCCTTTACCGATTGAGAATATTCATTATGATCTACCAGAATCACTTGTTTGTTATGACTGTTTAAGATATGATAACGCGATACATAGCCAAATAAGTGATTTTCATCATCCACAACCGGGTAACTGCGATAACGTGTTTTCATCATCTTCTTTTCGGCGTCCTGTACCAAATCATTCACATTGAAAGTGATCAAATCCTTTTTCATAATCAGCTTTACCGGTGGCGCAAAGAACAAATAACGGGATGTGTTCATGGTGCCGTGCCCCGAGATAATAATCGGACAATGAGCCCGCTGTGCCTGTTCGATCACTTCATTTTCCACACTGTCGGCCCATACGATGATCAGCATCCCCGCACCTTTGCGAATCGCCGCTAATTGCGCATCCGTATCATTACCAACAATAACTAAGCGATCGGACAATTCATAATTCTTTAACCGGGTTTCGGCAATCGCAATGATGCTTACCTTACCGTTAAAATGCATCTGTTCATCATCATAAACAAGCTTTCCGTTGATCGTTTTGGCAATATTGGATGCCGTAGTTTCCTTCAATAAGCGAATCGACAGTGCGGTATCTCCCAAACCGATGGTTGCCAAATCTGATTTGGTAACCATACCGAGTAACTGTTGCTTATCATTGACAACGCCCAGGGATCGTTTTCCCGTTTCATCCATTGCCTGTAATGTTTCATACATCGTCGCATTCATCGAAACGGTCAACGGTTCATCCATGTTAATTTCCTGAAGTGTTGCCCGAGCATCTTCAAATAACGTCGGTTCCTCAAAGTGGAATCGTTGCAATAAATACTTTGTTTCTTCGTTGCATTCTCCCAAGCGACACGGCATTGCCGCAAATCCTTGGCGGGTTTTCAACTCCGCATAAGCAATTGCCGATGCGATGGAATCGGTATCCGGATGCTTATGGCCGGTCACATATATCATATCGCTTACTTTCATATGTCCTCCTGTTGGATCAAATCATTATCATTATAACATGAATTGTTTCATCTGGACAGAAAAAGCCAGCGCCTTTGTGGATCCAGTATGAAATGATTTTCACCCAGTTTTCACATTCTATACGCATTGATATCACACTTTGATAAAAAATCGTTATTTTCACATATTATAAAACAAACAGATTATGTTTTTTGAAGATTTCACATAATCAAAGGATGATTTATTCCATAAATGCGAACTATAATAATACCGATTTGAAAGGAGGATTCATGATGGAAAACCAAGTTCCTAATGAATGGAATCAAGATAAAACAGAGGTACAAAATCAACCAAACATAGCAGAGGTGGAGACACAGGCAATGCAGAGTGACAATATCCATGAGGCAATAAAAGAGGAGTCAAACAAGGAAGGTGATTCTCCCAATGCATCACCACAGCGAACTTATAAGGGATTGTTACTTGGCGCATCGCTGTTATTGGGCACGCTTGGCGGCTTTGGCGGTTCCTATGTGGCCGATATGTTGCGTGACAGTCAAACCGCAGTTATCTATCAAAGCGTTGAACAGGTCGATAAAGAGGGCAATGACATTACCAATATGTCCGTGAAGGATGTTGTCACCAACACCGAACAAAGCGTAGTGGAAATCACAACCGAATCGGCAGCAACCGATACGTACTTCCAACAGATGATTACGACCGGTGCCGGCAGCGGGGTAATGATTACCAAGGACGGTTATATCGTTACCAATCATCATGTCGTGGACGGCGCAAATAAAATTACGGTACGCACCAAAGATGAAAAAGAATATGAGGCTACCCTAATCGGCAAAGATGAAAAAACCGATTTGGCTGTCATAAAAATCAACGGAGATTCCTTTACCCCGGCAGTCTTCGGTCATTCATCAGAATTGCACGTTGGTGATGAAGCGATTGCGATCGGCAATCCATTGGGCGAGTTGGGCGGTACAGTCACTCGCGGTATCATTTCCGCATTGGATCGAGAAATATCCATTGATGGCAGAACAATGACGCTTTTACAGACCGACACGGCCATCAACAAAGGCAACAGCGGCGGGGGCTTGTTCAATGCCGAAGGTGAACTCATCGGTATTGTCAACGCCAAATCCTCAGGAACCTCGGTCGAAGGCTTGGGCTTTGCCATACCGATTGATACCGCCAAAGGCGTTATTGAATCGCTTATCGCCAACGGTTATGTCACCGGACGACCACAGTTGGGCGTTTCCATGGTGGACATCACAGACGAAATGTCAGCCTTCCAATCCGGTGTGAGTGAACTGGGTGTTTACGTAGCCAAAGTAAGTGATAATTCCGCTGCGGCCGAAGCAGGTATGCAGGTAAAGGATCGAATCATTTCGGTGAATGGTACAGAAATTAGCTCAGCCGCTGAGTTGTCCAAAGTTATTGACAGTAAAAAAGTCGGTGATACGATCAAAATCATCGTAGATCGCGATCATAAACAGGTCACTCTCAACGCTACTTTAAAAGAAGCACCAGCTGCACAATAACTAAAATCCACACGATGATCGTGTGGATTTACTTTCGTTCATAAAAAATTCCGTTAATCGAATCCAAATTTTGGTATTCTCATGTATTTCAGATGCTGAATGTGGTATACTTAAAGAAAAAGAAGGAGGTATCATTATGAATCAAACATTGGAAAAACGAAAACTTGTTTTGGTGGGTACCGGCTTTGTGGGTATGAGCTTTGCCTATACCTTATTAACAACTCCGGGGATTGATGAACTTGTACTCGTCGATATTGATTATGAAAAAACAGTCGGCGAAGAAATGGACTTGGCTCATGGTCTTCCTTATGCGCCCAGTAAGATGAAAATCAAAGCCGGAAACTATGATGATTGTAAAGATGCAGACATCGTTGTTGTAACGGCCGGCGCAGCACAGAAGCCTAATCAAACGCGGTTAGAGTTAACCATGGTCAATGCCAAAATCATGAAAGGCATTGCCGAACAAATCAAAGCCAGCGGTTTCCAGGGCATCCTCATCGTTGCCAGCAACCCGGTTGACATCATGAGTTATGTAGCTTGGAAAGTCAGCGGTTTACCGAAGGAGAAAGTCATCGGTTCCGGTACTTTGCTTGACACGGCACGTTTACGTTACTTAATGAGTGAGTATTTGGATGTTTCCACTAAAAATATTCATGCGTACATCATGGGTGAACACGGTGATTCCAGTTTCGTCCCGTGGACCAACTGTTATGTAGGATGTAAGCTGTTGCTGGAATTCCTTGAAGAGCGTAATAAGGAATTAAGCGATCTGTTGGATATTTACAAACAAGTGCAGCAGGCGGCTTATGAGATTATTCAAAGAAAGCGAGCAACCTATTACGGTATCGGCTTGTCCTTGAACCATCTTGTACATGCCATCATTAAGGATGAGCATTCCATTTTGACCGTATCAGCTTATCAAAGCGGTGAATATGGTCAAGAAGGACTTTACATCGGTGTCCCGGCAATCGTAAGCGCGCAGGGGGTCAAAGAAATCATCAAACTTCCTTTGACCGGTGTAGATCAAAGCAAATTTGATCAAAGCTGTGAAACGCTGAAAAAGATCATCACAGAAAGCGTGAACGAAATCTTATAATCCTAAAAATATGGGAAACAGAAGATCTCCACAATAACAGGCAGCTCTTCTGTTTTTTTATATAGACCACAGGATTAAGGGCTATATGTTGTCATTTTTATAACAAAAAGGCAAAAGAAGAGATAGGAAGACCTTCTCTTCTTTTTCAATGAATCTAACATCAATCACAACAGAAACAACTTGGATATAAAAATGGTATCCTAAAAAACAATACGAGAAATAAGCATAAACCACAGATCCTCTCACAAAAAAAGCTGTGACCTAGATTTTTAGTCTAGTTATCACAGACCCTTTTATGCCAATTTATTTAATCCGGCCACAACAACATAGCCTAACAATATCGCAAATACACTTGTGATAATCGTCATTACATCGTATTGGGC
>CAJUGR010000050.1:0-6318 GCA_910586285.1 uncultured Erysipelotrichaceae bacterium | reverse complement strand
GAATTAGTACCAAGCTGGATGCAATTACCAAACCCAAAATCAAACTCAGGGTAGCGATGCGATTTTTCTTCAATGCCATATTGGTAATCACAGCCGAAGCAATGATTCCCAAAACGACTCCCACAGCAATAAAGCCCAATGATATTAACACATCCCAAGCAAAGGTCGTAACCGCTGCCACATACGATTTAAATAAATAATACTGGCCGAAGATCAACAGCACCATTGAACCGCTGACGCCGGGTAACAGCATCGTAAAGCCGCTGATGAAACCGGCTGCCATCATGGTGACAAGATGAAACAGTGACAGAGACGGGAAATCAGGATTTAAGTCTGCCGATGATGTTGCTGGACTGAGGAAATGAATTCCGAAAATGACTGCCATACCGATCACAATCCAAAGCGGTTTCAGCTTTTCGCCCTTTACTTCTGCTTTCAAAAACAACGGAATACTGAAGACAACCAGACCGATAAACCAATAGATCGTCTGAGTCGGATAATGTTCAAACAGAATATTTAACAGTTTGGCAAACCCGATCAAACCGATGGCCGCTCCGATCAGCACTTGAATCAAAAATAACAATTGTTCCTTGCAACGGGGGTTATGTGGTTTAAAAACACCCGAAATCGCATCCATCATCGGTTGAAAAATACCTAAAATCACCATCATCGTTCCTCCGCTTACCCCGGGAATGATATTGGCGATACCCACGGCGATTCCGCCAACGATATTTCGCAGCATACTTTGCCTCCTAGTCTTTTTACTATGCAATAGTATAACGATAAGCGTAAGAAAATGCAAGTGGGATTATTTATCGTCCGCTCTCACGAATCCAAACCGCCAGTTTATCCATTTTCTTTTCCACTTCTTTAAAATTCTTCAATTTCCATTCCCAATTCGGAGAACCGATGGTGGAAGGCGTATTCATTCTGCCCTCCTGGCGCAAACCGAGTACATCCTGCATCGGTAATATGCAGAGGATGGGCTCACTATCCAGCGCAAAATGGTTGACCATGTCATGGAAATGACGCTCTTGATAATGACGGTTATGGAAAAACCGCCGCAATGCGATTTTTTTATTTTGGCTCTGTTCCTCATACCATTGTTCACACGTCATGTTATCATGAGTACCGCTGTATACAATGGCATGATCAGGCAAACCCTTTTTCAGCCGTTTGGGCTCCATTTCAAATTGTAATACCCGCATCCCCAAAAGGTTGTAATGATCACGCAACTGATGAACTTCCGCGCGTAAATCACCGAGATCTTCCGCTACGATTTGAATATCCGGCATAACGCGATAAATGCGGTTAAACAAATCATAAGCCGGACCCTCTATCCATTCTCCCTCCACCGCAGTATCACAGGTGGCCGGAATTTGCCAATACGTATCAAATGCGCGAAAATGATCAATTCGAATCAAATCAAATTGCTGCTTAGCCCAAAATAAGCGGTGAATCCAGAAATCATAGCGATCTTTTTTCAGCCGCTTCCAACGATAGATCGGATTACCCCAACGCTGTCCATATGGTGAAAAATAATCCGGCGGTACCCCGGCCACACTGGTGGGATACCCTTCGCTGTCCAACAGGAAATCATGGCGATTTTCCCACACATCGGCCGAATCCAGTCCAACATAAATCGGCATATCGCCCATCACCTGAATATTTCTGGCATTGGCATATTTCTTAATCGCTGTCCACTGCTTATAAAACAGAAATTGCAGGAACTTTTGATAAGCGACTTCCTCTGCCATATCCTTTCGCACTTCTTTGGTCTTAATCCAATTTTTGTCTGCTTCTTCCCACTCTAGCCAACAGCGCTCATTGTTTTTCTTTTTCAAAGCACGAAACATCGCATAAGATTCCAGCCAAGAACTCGTTTCACAAAACAGCTTGTAATCCGCCTGAAACAAACCCGGATATTTTTTAAATTGACGAAAGGCCTTGCGAAAGTACGGCTCCTTAAATTCCCGTACTTCCTGATAATTCACCGTTTCCTTGAATTTACGGAAATTGCGAATCGAACTCATTTTTAACAGACCCCATTCTGCCAATTGATCAATATTGATATACAATTCTTCACCGGCATAAGTGGAGTACGGCTGGTATGGAGAATTACCGTATCCGAGCGGATGCAGCGGTAGGAGCTGCCAAATTTTCACCCCGTGATCCGCCAAGATATCGATCAGTGTATAAGCACTTTTCCCCATATCCCCAATGCCTTGATTACCCGGCAGTGATGACAATGCCAATAAAATACCGCTGGCTCGTTCCATTATCGTTTCTCCTCCTTTCGATTCCAAATCTGTTCTACATAATCACCGATGGAGCGATCGGCGTTGAAGTAGGAACAGCCGGCAATGTTCTTTAACATCTTTCTTGCCCAGTCACTACGCTGTTCATAATCACGCAGTGCCTGATCTTTACACAGGCGATATGATTTTACATCCAACAGCGTCATAAACCAGTCTTTTGACAATAATTCATGATAAAGCCGCTTTAAACTGATGGGATCTCCATATTGCATCATCGTATCACTGATGATAAAATCTAACGCCTCTTGAATCCACGGATCTTTTTCATAACAGGATTTGGCGCAATAGTCACTTTGTCGATAATGCTCGATCACCTGTTCACTGGATTCTCCAAAAATATAGATAGCGTCACGTCCGACAGCATCGGCAATTTCCACATTTGCCCCATCCAATGTTCCGATGGTGACAGCGCCATTGGCCATCAGCTTCATATTACCGGTACCACTGGCTTCTTTTGAGGCCAAAGAGATTTGTTCGGACAAATCCGCAGCCGGAATGATCAATTCTCCTTGGGAAACATTGTAGTTTTCAATGAAACAGATCTGAATATATTTTGATGCTTGCGGATCATCCTCAATCACATCCCGCAGACAAAGCAACAGATGAATAATATCTTTGGCAATCGTATAGGCCGGTGCTGCTTTGGCTCCAAACACATATACAATGGGACGCATCGGAAATTTGCCGTTGAGGATATCCAAATACTGATGAATGATATACAGTGCATTCATCTGTTGGCGCTTATATTCATGAAGACGTTTAATTTGTACATCAAAAATCGCATTTTCACGCAAGGCAATGCCCTGTGATTCCTTCATTGCTTGTATGAATTGAGCCTTCTTTATCTGTTTAATCTGTAATAACTGTGCTAATGATTCCTCATCATCCAAGAAATTATTGAGTTTTTTCAGTTCATCACTGTTCCCATAAAAGCCGGTGCCGATTTTTTGTTCTATCCACGTAGTCAGCTCCCGATTACAGCCGTATAAGAAACGGCGAAAGGAAATACCGTTGGTTACATTGTGGAATTTTTGCGGATACAGAGCATGAAAATCTTTCAGTTCACTGTGTTTTAAAATCTGCGTGTGTAATGCGGCAACCCCGTTCACGGAGAAACCGTAATGAATATCCATATGTGCCATATGAACTTGATTTTGTGAATCGATAATACGGGTGGCAGGCGGATGATGTAAAGCAGCCGAGATCGCATCCAATGCCTGAATGATGTCCACCAACTGCGGTGCGACCTTCTGTATATAAGCAAGCGGCCATGTTTCCAGCGCTTCTGCCAAAATCGTATGATTGGTATAAGCACACATCGCCGATACGATGTCAATGGCATCTTTCATCGTCATTCCTTCTTGCATTAACAAGCGAATACACTCCGGAATAATCAGTGAAGGATGGGTATCATTGATTTGAATGACGATATGCTTCGCTAAGTCTGTGAAATCCTCATGCGTTTGTTTATAAGTATCCAAAATATATTGTGCCGCAGCCGATACCATGAAATATTGTTGGTAAAGACGCAGACAGCGACCGTCCTCTGTACTGTCATCAGGATAGAGGAACAGCGTCAGGTTATGAGCGATATCCCGTTGATCAAAATGAATGCCGCCCGGCTCCACCAACGACTCATCGACTCCCTCCAAGTCAAACAGACGCAAAGTCGTTTTTTGTTCATGACAGCCGGGGATATCCATTTCATACATCCGGGCCGTTACCATAAGATCTTTGAATGTGATCGGATAGGTTACATCCGTTTTGCGCACCCAAATATCCTGATCCAGCCACGTATCCAAAACCTCCCTTTGTTTTCGTTCATGAAAAACCTGGCGAAACAAGCCGAAATGATAACGCAGCGAAATGCCCTCCATCGCAATACCGCAAGCCGCCGTACTGTCCAGATAACAGGCTGCCAAGCGTCCCAAGCCGCCGTTACCCAGCGCGGGTTCCCCTTCCACATCCAACAGTTCGCACATCGTATAACCGTACTTCGTTACAAATTCCTCTACCTCATCATAAAGTCCCAGCTGCCGCAAATGACTGCCGAGCATCTTTCCCATTAAAAACTCCGATGAGATATAATAAACTTTACGTTCGCTGTCAATCGGTTTCAACATTTCCAATTCCCGCACGATCACTTCACCCAATTTTCGATACAATTCGCCTAAACTTGGTGTTTGATCAAAATGCAAGATCTCTTTCATTGGCTTCATAGCACCCTCCGTTTTGTATGTTTTTCGCAATAAAGTTAGCGCTTGCATTCATTGTATCACATTTCACGCCAATCCCAAAGAAAATCATCAGATTTACAACGAAAAAGATCAGAAATCTTCGATGATTTCTGATCGTCATTATGATTGAACGGAGATGATTTTGTTCACTCGACGATACATTTCCATTGCATTTTCGTTAGGCATTTGTGTAACGGAATACACCTTCATTCCGATCGGCAACGACAATCCCTGTAATGATTGTTCCAACATATTACATTCTTCAAACATCGCTTTATAATCATTGGAAACAACCGTAATGACGATGCGATTCTCTTTGACTCGGGCAATAATACTGTCTTGCATCAAACAAGCTTTCAGACAATCACGTACTTGACTTAAAGCATCCTGTTCAAATCCCATGCCATAGCGATCCAAATAATCATGGAAATCTTCCAATTCAATGACAATCATTCCCAATGATTTCAGATTCTGTCGTTTCATATTCAGTAACAGCGTATAAAAGTATTCCCGATTATAGAAGAGTGACAACACATCCATTAGTTGATAATCTTTAACCTGACGGCGGCGTTCTTTTAATTCCTGATCCAAACGAGTTAAGCCGGAACGATAATTCCGTTGGAGATCTTCCTGACGCTCTTTAAAGCGCTGTTGGTTATGTAATAAACGGAAAATAACAAGAGCCGTAAGCACGATGATCATCGCAAGGACAGCGCTGCCTAAATACAATCGCAGCCGATAGCTGCTATAACCGCACAGATCATAGATCTGATCCGCATTTGCCGCATATCCGATGATATATGTCACACCATCGACTTCATATGGAATGGCGCTGACAATTTCCGCTGCGCGATTACCGGCCTTGGAAAAGGTTGCCGTTCGGATTTCACCGCGAAATAAGCGCTCTGCCTCTGACAGTTCTTTCCCGCCGTTGTTTTGCCAATGACTGATCGCTTCCTGAAGCGATTTTTCTTCCAGCATTCCCGTCTGCATTGCATCTTGTTCAAACAGGATTTGATCTTCCCGATACAAAAACCAATATCCGTTTACCGTACTCTTTTCTTCCTGAATATACGTGGTAAACAAACGATCGGCATCACGATTTTTGGCTGGTGCCGCTTCATAGGCTGATTTCATATGACGCATTACCCGTACCACCGAATCATACTGTTGGTACGCATAGGTTGCCATGATCTTGTCCTGAATTCCCTGATTCAATAACACGACCCCCACACCATCCATAATCAGCGCAATGGCTGCGGCACATATTAATAAAACGAGTTTGATTTGTATACTCATTCTTCTTTTTTTCATTATGGCTGAACAATCCCTCCAATATTTCAGCTATTATTTTACCATATTTATACGAAATTACAATTTCACACCCATCATCTAATGATTATTTACAAATCACAGCACCTTGTTTTTATCATTCCTTATCATGATTGGCGGAAATCTTCGCTTCACAGGCAGTCATATCATATCCCAATAAGGCTCCGTAGGCGTAGGCTAGCTGTTTCCGCACCTCGCCCTGATAACGATTATCCCGAATCAAATCTTCTTTGTGTTTTTTCAGCCCAAAATATTTACGATATACGCACAGATCCCGATAGAAAATGATGTTGCATTTTCCCTGGTTCAATGCAAGCGGAAACAAATCCGTAATCAATGATTGCGATTCCGCAAAACATCCGATGCCGTATTGTACCGCCAATTTTTCCGCATACGGCTGATAATGCTTCAACTCTGCCTCAGAATTGAAG
>CAJUGR010000049.1 GCA_910586285.1 uncultured Erysipelotrichaceae bacterium | reverse complement strand
TTTTTAATACAAAAAACACTTTCTATTTGCTTGTGTTACCTATGATATAAAAGAAAAAGACCAACATGATCATAACATTTATTCGTCATAAACAATGTAATCACAGGCCTGTTTTACGTTGTGTTTTTTGTTAACTAGATAAATTCTTCCCTTGATGCTTTCAATCATCATATTGCCGCTTAACTTACCCTTATTTGTTGTACGTTATCTGTCAATCCGCGTTAAAATTTAGTATAATATAGAGGAAAAGAGAGTGATTCGATGAGCGCTTATATTGAATTTCAAGATGTGAAAAAAATATATCATATGGGAGAAGTGGAAATTGAAGCCCTTGCCGGTGTGGACTTTACCATTGATAAGGGAGAATTTGTGGTCATCGCCGGTGCCAGCGGAGCCGGAAAAAGCACGATATTGAATATCCTTGGCGGTATGGATTCGTGTACAAGCGGTAAAATCTTTGTAGATGGCACAGAAATCAGTCAATATCGAGCGAAAGAATTGACAACCTATCGGCGCTATGATATCGGCTTTGTATTTCAGTTTTACAATCTTGTACAAAATTTGACGGTCAAGGAAAACGTGGAATTGGCTACACAAATCTGTAAGAATCCGTTAGATATTGATGAAACAATTGCCGCGGTAGGCTTAAAGGAACGCGCTTCCAACTTTCCGGCACAATTATCCGGTGGAGAACAACAACGGGTGGCGATTGCGCGGGCGTTGGCGAAAAATCCGAAGTTATTACTGTGCGATGAACCGACCGGTGCCTTGGATTATAATACAGGAAAACAAATTTTAAAGCTGTTACAGGATACTTGTCATGAGCGGGGCGTCTGCGTTGTGGTCATTACGCATAATCTGGCTTTGACCGCGATGGGAGATAAAGTGATCAAAGTGCGAAACGGCCGGATTGAAAGCATTGAGAAAAATGAAAATCCGCTTCCGGTAGAAAGGATCGAGTACTGATGGGATCTTCCTTATTGAAAGATACATTACGGGAAATCAAAGGATCACTCGGACGCTTCTTTTCGATTATGATGATCGTGGCGATTGGAGTTGCCTTTTTTGCCGGAGTGAAAGCATCAGTGCCGGATATGAAATATACTGCGGATCAATATTATGACGACTATCACATGATGGATCTTCGGGTAGTATCCACCTTTGGCTTAACCCAAGCGGATGTGGATGCGATCCGTAACGTAGAAGGGATTGAAGGTGTATTTGCGACCCATACGAAAGATGTTATCACCTATTTGGACAGCACGCAGTTGGTATTGCGAATACATGCCTTGCCGCAAGATCAAAGCGATCAAAATAAGGATTACATCAATCGTGTACAGGTAATTGAAGGCCGTTTGCCGCAGCAGAGCGGTGAATGCGTAATTCAAATGGGGCAGATGCATCAGTTGCCGATCGCGGTAGGAGATACCATCCGGCTTGAAAGCGGAAATGCAGAAAGACTTTCCGATAGCCTGCGTCATGAAGAATATACCGTTGTGGGCAAAGTGCTAACTCCGTATTATCTGTCCAATGAAATCGGCAGTTCGGAAATCGGCAGCGGCAAAGTGAATTATTATATCATGGTGCTGCAAGATGAATTCAAATCGGATATTTACACCGAAGCCAACATCACGATCAAAAATGCTCGGGAGTTGAATTCTTACGATGATGAATATTTTGCGGTGAGTGATCCGATTAAAAATGCCTTAGAGAATATTGCGGTGGAACGCAGCGATATTCGCTTTGCGCAGATCAAAGAAAGTGCGCAGAAAGAGTTAGCAGCGCATGAAAAGGAATTTGAGGAAGGAAAAAAGACATTTGAAACAGAGATCAACGCCAATGAATTAAAACTTGATCAAGCGAAGAGCGAACTGATTTTAGGACGAGCGGAATTGAATGCTCAAAAACAGCGTTATGCAGATCGATTCGCTGATTATAAAGTTCAAATTGCCGAGGGCAAAGAACAATTGGCCGCCGCAAAAATCAGCTATGAAGAAGGTGCGGCAACTTTTGAGACTACCAAGAAAAGCCTGCTAAGTCAAATTGATCAGCTGGATCAGCGATTAAATCAGGTGCTGGATCAGATTGCGAAAAATGATGAGGAAATCAAGCAGTGCGAGGAACAGTTAAAGGATCCCGATCTTACTGATTTAGAGCGAACATTACTGGAAGAAAAATTGGCTACATTAAAACGTACCAAACAGATAGCGGAAGAAACCATACCGTATATCGAACCGGCCAAACAGGCTCTGCAGCTACAACTGGAACAGGCGGAACAACAGTTGAAGGAAACCAAGGCTTATATTGAGGAACAGGAAGTAACATTGGCTCAGAAGGAACAAGAACTTGCGGAAGGAGAACAAAAGGCCAAAGCGGAATTTGCGGTGGCAGAGCGTAAGCTTGCGGATGGTCAGACAGAATATACGCAAGGAAAAATACAATTTGAATTGGCGAAAGCAAGCGGCCAACAGGACTTGGATATCGCGGCCGAGAAACTGGAAAAAGCACGTGCTGATTTGGAAGAATCAGTGCCTCCCCAATGGTACGTCTTGGATCGTCATAGTCACTATTCCTACATGGATTACGGTTCGGTTGCCGATCGAATGGATGGCATTGCGAAAGTATTCCCGTTGTTTTTCTTTTTGGTAGCGGCATTGGTGTGCTTAACGACAATGACCCGAATGGTGGATGAACAAAGGGGCAATATCGGTACGATGAAAGCGTTGGGATATGGAAAAAATGCAATAGCGTTTAAATTTATATTCTATGCGCTGATTGCCAGTGTTGTTGGCTGCGTGATCGGCTGTGTGGCCGGAATGAAGATATTTCCTTCCGTAATATTTAATGCGTGGAATTTAATGTATACACTGCCCTCAATTCAATTTGTACCTCAACCGGCTTTGGCGCTTACGGCCAGTGGAATTGTGAGCGGCATCACCGTTTTTGCGGCATTTTTAGCAGTATATAAAGAGCTGGTGGAAACCCCGGCCTTATTAATGCGTCCAAAGGCTCCAAAAGCCGGCAAGAAAATATTATTGGAACGGATTCCGTGGATATGGAATCACTGTTCCTTTACCCAAAAAGTAACAGCGCGAAATTTGTTTCGTTATAAAAAGCGTTTCTTAATGACGGTGATCGGTATCAGCGGCTGTACGGCATTATTGGTAGCGGGGTATGGTATACAGGATTCAATTTCCACAGTGGTGAGTAAACAATACGGTGAAATATTGAAATACGATGTCGCTGCGAATATTAAAGATGGTACCACAACTAAGGAATTACAAGCATTTATGGATGAGTTAGAAAAAGATGAGCGACTTAAAGATGTTATGTATTTAACGATGAATCAGGGAAGCGCTTATGCGAATGGGGAAGAATCTTCCGTGACGATTGTAGCACCGACTGATACAGAACAATTTAAACAATTTATTTCGTTACATCATCGCGTCAGTCATGAAGAACTCACTTTGAGCGGTGACGGTGTGCTGATATCGGAAAAATTGTCAATGAATACCGGATTGCACAGCGGAGATATGATGGAAATATCGGAAAGCGATGGTATCAAACGACAGGTAAAGGTGAGCGGTGTCGTTGAGAATTATGTCGGACATTATGTTTATATGTCACCAAGCTATTATAACGAGATCTTCCATATTCGTCCCTTGGATACGGCAGTGGTTGCCACAATGAAGGATCCGGGAAGCAGCGCGGAGACAAGCTTGGGCAATGAATGGATGGAAAAGGATTTCATCACATCCGTATCATTTTACAGCGGCATTGCGAGCAGCTTTGCGGATACCATTTCCTCTTTGAGTTTTATTGTGGTGGTACTTGTCATTGCGGCCGGGATGCTTGCCTTTGTGGTTCTGTACAATTTAACCAATGTGAATATATCGGAGCGACTACGGGAAATTGCGACAATCAAGGTACTTGGCTTTTACGACCTGGAAGTGGCTGAGTATGTGTATCGGGAAAATATTTTACTAACGGTTATCGGGTCACTGTGTGGTTTGATTTTGGGTATTGGACTGCATCGACTGATCATGAATTTGGCAGAAATGGAAAACGTTATGTTCGGTCGTAATATAGATGCTTCCAGCTTTGTGATTTCCTTTGCGATCACATTGCTTTTCGGACTGATTGTGAATCTTGTCATGTATCGAAAACTAAAAAAGATTCCAATGGTGGAATCGTTAAAGTCAGTAGAATAAGAAAAGCGGACATTGTCGCGGCATTGTCATAAATGAAATATAAAGAATATGATACCCGAAAGGAAATTTTCTTTCGGGTATTGTTTTTATGTGGATATTTCCTCAATCTTGTTTGTCAATATTGCGATAATCATTGGGAAACGGTTTATAAATTATTCCCGTGTTATCTGTTTTTTAAGCATCCGATTAAAACAACATACACACCACTCTGACTTCGATAGCGCAGCCTTATACACTATCTTTAATGATTTTACAATGAGATTCGGTATTTTGGTCAAATATTCGGCACTTTGGTTAAAAATTCTTCGGCTTTATGGCAGTTTTGGTTCGATCTGGTTTTGGTTAATTCTTTATTTAAGGATGCTAGTTGGCGTTGATACTAGTAGCTTGTCAATGATCAGTGCTTGATAAAAGTCCACAGGTTAAGCAGGGAAAATGATGGTAATTCATTAAGAGTTATTGTAAAATAAAAACAGGTGATAATATGTATATCGGTTATTTAACAACACCCATTGGTTTGCTTGAGATCACCGGTGATGAAATCGGAATCTGTCGCGCTGAATTTGTCGAAACAATGAAATCAGAAGCAGCCAATCCATGGGTGATACAGGCCAAGCAGGAATTACAGGAATATTTTGAACACCGACGAAAAGAATTTAGCGTGCCGCTGCATATTGTGGACGGTACCGCATTCCAGCGCAAATGCTGGGAGGCATTGCGTCATATACCTTATGGAGAAACTTGGAGCTATTACGATGAAGCCTGTTATATTCGTCAGCCGAAAGCCGTACGTGCTGTCGGCGGAGCGAATCATCATAATCCGATTGTGATCATTATTCCCTGTCATCGGGTGATTGCCAAAAACGGATCACTGTGCGGTTACGGGGGCGGAGTACCACGTAAACAATACTTATTGGAATGGGAAGCGGAGGAAGAAGAATGAGTAAAACAGATTTGTTTGTCACCAGTGATACAAAACAGGCGGGACAGGGAATTTACCGTTTGACATTGGATCGACTTAAAGGAAAATTGGAAGGACCATGGCTGTATTATGAATGTGCTGAAGCAAAAGCACTGAGTCGATATCACTATGAATTGGCAGTCGTATGCGCCAAACCGGAACATGCCGGTGTTGCGCTGCTTGATACACATCAACCCATTCCGTTTTTTATCGCATCTAAGTTGGCAGAAGAAACGCCGCCTTGCTCGATCACACAGGATAGTGAAAGGATTTACACAGTCAATGATCGTGAAGGAAATGTAATGGTTTATCATAAAGAGCAAAATCACCTTCGCTTGGAACGGCGCATTAAATTAGGAGCAGAGGCAAAATGTCGTCAATTATTTTTGTTAGATCAATATTTATATATCGTTTGCGCGGGCTGGGATCGTATTCGTATTTTGAATCCGCAAGATCAATATGCCGTGGTACGCGATATCCCGCTGCCAAAAGAAAGCGGCCCGTGTTTTGCCGAAGCAGATGCATGGCATCGCTATCTTTATGTGCTATGTGAAACCAGCAATGAGATTTTTGTCTTTCAAATCGGCGCTCATTGCGCTTTTCGATGTCATCAGATCATCTCGGTGCTGCCGCCGGGGTGTCGGGAAACATGTGTAAGCACTGCACTTCATATCAGTCCCAACGCACAGTTTCTCTATACTGCAACTGCGGGCATTGATGTGGTTACGAGTTTTGCGATTATCAATGGCAGTTTATTACCAAAGGAAATCATTAAAAGCGGCGGTGTCTATCCCAGTGATTTGATCTTGGATGATTCCGGACGTTGGCTGATTGTTTTAAATCGCGACAGTGATCGTGTCATTTTGTTTCAATGCCATCCCGAAACCGGAGAGACGATTGCCGTTTACGATGAAGTCAAATTGCCCAAAGGTACTGCGATAACTTTCGCTTATCATCGGTAATTTACTTGGAAACCGATAACAAGCTCCGCCATGATTGACGGGGCTTGTTTTGCTGGTAATGTGTTATATCATGTTATGTTTTGATCCGTTTATAAAACTGTGAATCACAAATATTCTTGTGCTTTTTAAGATGAATCATTTACTCCAGATTTGCATGTCTTTTCATCAATTCAATATTACTTTCATGTAAGCTCTTATTAGAAGTCATGTCAATGATCAGGGCATCACCAATCAACAGAACGCTTTGTTCGAAAGTGTTGCCTCCCGGCTGTATGGATGAATGTTTCTCATTCGCCAGTTTTGGTGATGCGGCATTTACACATACGATACAATCTGCCAAAGCACCAATAGTGGAATCAGGGTCTGTGGTGATTAATCCGAAAGGAATATCCATCGATTTACATTTTTGAGCGATAACAGTTAATGTTTTGGTTTCTCCCGATCCTGAAGCAATAATAAGGAAATCTCCTTTTTCAATAGCCGGTGTAACCGTTTCTCCTACCACATAGGCATTAAGACCGATATGCATTAAGCGCATGGCAAGACCACGGATCACCATCAATGATCTTCCGGCTCCCGCTACATAAATTCTATTCGCTTTCAGGATTCTGTTTTCCAGCTCCTGAAGTTCTGCTTCCTTTAAACCGGCACAGGTGCTTTTCAATTCATCAAGAATCAGGGAAAGAGTTTTTTTAATTTCCATGGTTGAAACGTCCTTTCATTTCAAGAACAGCCTGACGGATATTTTCTGCATTGCACAACGCGCCTCCGGCAATGACGACACCCGGATGGAAAGCGATATACTCATCAACGGTATTGATCTTTATACCTCCTGCTACGGTTATCAGGCTGCTTTCTATTTTACTGCTTAGTAAGGATAACTCTTTTAGTGGGCTTCTTCCTTCTTTTTGCATATCAACTCCGGTGTGGATTCCAATCAGGTCGACACCGATCTTTAAAAGCTTTTTTGCCCGGGTTTCAATATCTTCGATACAAATCAAATCTGCCATCACTTTACGATGATATTTATGGGCGGTTTCACAAACTTCTCTGATTGTAGCGTTATCGGAAACCGCCAATACGGTGACAATATCTGCGCCTGCCTCACAAGCATCGCCACATTCGATACTTCCGCCATCCATGATTTTTGTGTCCGCCAAAACACAGAGATCAGGATATTTTTCTTTTAAGGCTTTTACCGGGCTCAATCCTTCTTTCATGATCACCGGTGTACCGACTTCAAAAATATCAATCACATCATGTATTTCAGAAGCAATCTGCATGACTTCTTTTGTATCGGCAATGTCCACAGCAATTTGTAACTTCATTTTATGTGCCTTTCATCCGGCTATTTACTGAAATATTCAAGCGCTTCTGCCGGAATGTCTTTTGCGGCTTCTTCATCTATGATAAATTCAACATTTGGATGCATTCTCAGCCAAGAAACCGGGAACATGGGATCCAGCTTTTCCGATTCAAATAATTTCTTTAATAATGGAGCTTTGTGAGCACCGGAACAAACAACATAATAATGCTTTGTTTTCATATGCTCTTCCATTCCGGTTGTGATCGCATATTCCGGAACTCCGCCCTCACGATCAGCAAACGCATTCGCATTCTGTTTGCGTGTTGCTTCATCCATCTTGACAACATGGGTTCGCGGCAATAAATAGGAATCCGGTTCATTAAAGGCGATGTGACCGTCATCTCCGATACTGGTAATGGCGATATCCAATCCGCCTTCATCAATGATTTCCTGTGCATATCGAGCGCACTCCGCATCCAAATCTTCTACATCGGCATGGGGGTAATGAACATTATCAAAATTAATATTGACATGATCCATGAAGTGATGATGCATAAAGTAGATGAAACTGTGGGGATCATCAGGAGTCATTCCTGCGTACTCATCCATATCAAACGTTCTTAATTGGGAATAATCAACTTTTCCTTCCTTATACATCTGTACAAGATATTGGTACATACCAATGGGCGAATTTCCGGCAGGAAGGCAGAACACCAAATCCGGCTTTTCGTTGATCAGAGCCGCGACCTTTTCTGCCATCACACGACTGACTTCTTCATAATCTTTACATAATACAATTTTCATTTTCTGGGTTTCCTTTCTGTTATTATTTATGTCATCTTAGACACTTATATAATACTACCCAAAATTATCGATGTCAATAATTTTGAATGATTTATTTAACAAAATACAAAGATATATAGACGTTAAGTACTGAAATCAATAACTAACAGGCTTTTTAATTACAAACTCATTGGATATTTTGCAAAATTATAATATAATAAATATTGGTTTCAATAATTTTAAGGAGTATGTTGCTATGCAGACATCAAAAAAATCCATAGAACGTCATGAAAAAATCTGTGAATATCTATCCATGAAGGGAGCAGTCAGCCTTTCTGAATTATGTGATAAATTCCATTGCAGCGAGGCAACTATTCGCAATGATCTGACGAAATTGGAAAAACAAGGATTATTAAAACGAATCTTGGGTGGAGCGATATCCAATGAAAATACCGTAAGAAATTCAGTCATTGCGAAACGTCTGAATATGAATATCGAAGAAAAAAGGCAGATAGCGAAGTATGCACTCAAACATTTAATCAAGCCGAATATGATCATTACGCTGGATTCAGGAACTACCAATATTATTCTGGCTGAGGAAATTGTGAACAGTAGAATTCCCTGTACGATCATAACCAATTCCTTTCAAGCGGCACAAGTGATAACGAAATCAAATGTTATCCAGCTTTGTTTGGCAGGCGGCACTTATGATCGTGATCATGGGTCTTTTCATGATGATGTTTCTGAATACATTCTTAATACCTATAAAAGTGAAGTATGCTTCATTTCGCCGGATGGTGTCGATGAAGACGGTCTGGTGACAAATGCCGGAGTCTCTGAGAATTTCATTAAAATACAGCTGATCAAACATGCCAAGAAAACTTATATACTTGCGGATCATACCAAATTGGGGAATACAGGATTAAAGATCATCTGTACGGCACAAGATGTTGAGGGTGTGATCACGGACGACAGGGCGGATGTTGAACAGATCAGACTTTTAAAACAAGCCGGCTTTCATATATTTCAATAAAGAAGATTTCATAATATGATTTTGTATCACCGAAAAAAGCTCCGTCATGATGGACGGGGCTTGTTTTATGCGCTTAATTTTTCATATACCTCAAGTGGTTTCAGAATTTCGATGTTTTCAATCGGATTATCCACCAATCGCAGTTCAATCAGGTTTTTAAGTCCTAACAACGGTTCCACATCGGTAACATAATTTGCCTTCAAGGTTAATGAGGTAAGGTATACTAACGGCTTTAACGGCTCCAAATCATAGATGCCGTTATGATCCAAACGCAAAGAAATCAGATTGATCAAGTTACTTAACGGTTTCAGATCGGTAATCACATTGGCATATAAATCCAGAGTACCTAAGTTGGTAAGATGTTCTAATGGTGTTAAATCTTTGATATTGTTATTGGCAAGACCCAATCCTTCCAGATTTTTCATATTCGCCAAACAACGAATATCTTGGATGTGATTATTTCCGACATCCAGATTGGTCATTTCCAAGCAGTTTTGTAATACATCGATATTTTTGATGTTATTGTTATACACGTTTAATTCTTTTAAGTGGACAGCGGTTTTCAGAAAATCAATATGATCGAGAACACAGCTGCTGGCTTTGAAATAACGCAAGTTCTTCATCTTTTTCAGCACTTCGGTATGGGTCACACGATTATGTGAAATATCCAGTTTCTCTAAATTGCGAAAATCGGATAAGATGCGCAAATCTTGAATACCGCATTGTAATAAGCGCAGATCTTTGATTTGCATAAGCGGTTTTAAAAAGTCAAAGTCTGTTAATTCATTATAGGAAATATTCAATTCTTCCAGCTGCGGCAGTGAGGATAAAACATGATAATCCTTTAAATAAATATTGTTAGAAAGATTCAAACTGCGCAACTGTTTCATTGATGTCAGGGGAGAAAGATCCGAGAACAGATTCGTAGATAAATCCAATCTTTCCAGTTGGTTTAAGTATGACAGATCGGAGATTTCATACATCCACATTTTACTTAAATGCAGCTCTTTTAACTCCTTCAAGGTGCCGAGAATTCCAAAAGATTGAGCCGGTCCTTCAATTCCCAACCACAAGCGTTTTAAATGGGCACAGCCTTCCAAATAAGTAATCGAATCTACCTTACAGCGATTGAGATTACACTCTTCTAAATTGCCCATAGTATTGATAGCGGAAATATCCATGACATACAGATTATTGCGTGATAAATCCAAGCGTTTTAAGTTGCGAAAATCTCGCAGTGCCGAGATGTCCCGTAGCTGGTTTTTACTCAAATTGATGACTTCCAGATCTCGCAGATTACGCAGCGGATCCAATACTTCGATATGATTTTGTGAAAGATCCAGATAAGTCAGATTTTCACAATACTCCAATCCATCCAGTGATTTTATTTCCATTCCCCGGGCATGTAATTTGGTTAAGGAACACAGATCTTCCTTGGTCAGTTCTTGGTTTTGTTTATGAAGTGAACGCTGAATGGCCGTCGCCAACATTTCATCTTTAATCAGCATTGTATTTCCTCCTTATCCCTTGTACTGATATTATACTCTCATTGTGAAAAATAGGAAACGTTAAAATAACGATTTATTCATTTGTGAATAATATCATTTCCGATTGGAAGATGTTATAATTAGGAAAAGGAAGTGATGATGATGGATCGCTTGGAAATGGTACGTGAAAAGGTGGATCGCATCATTGGCGATTTGGCGGAAGACGCGGACCGCAAATTTGCCTATATTCACTTATACGGCGTTTCACAGAGTGCGACATTTTTGGCGCTGACGCATCGGGTGAATTCGGAATTATGCGCCATAGCGGCGATGTTGCACGATATTGCGATCTATGCTTTGAATGTGGGACATCGTAATCATGCGCAAAAAAGTGCAGAAATAGCGCAGAGCATTTTGACGGAAATGAATTGTTTTGATGAAAAGGAAATTGCGACAATCGTTTATGCCATTGCACATCATTCGGATAAATTAATCCGGGATGATGATATTTATGCAGAGATCTTAAAGGATGCCGATGTGTTAGAGCGTTATTTCTATCATCCTGATCACGAGTTAGAAGAACAGGCGGGAGTACGGCTCTATTATTTGTTGGAGGCCTTGAATCAAAAACGTCAATGTTTAAAACAAGAAAATAAAGGAATGGGTAAACGATGAGAAGCATTTTCTTCAGTTTCATTCATACAAAAACGCGATCGCCTGATTTATAAAAGCGGGATCGCGTTTTCTATTCGGACTGTGTTTTGTCTGAGGCATTGTAAGCGGAGCGCTTGGCAGCTGTTCGTTCCTTTCGATATAATGATTTTTTGATGGCATTCAATGCGGTTTCCAAACCATTCATCCAATAGATGACAGACTGTGCCTCGGCATTGGGATGGAAATACCACGGCGGTGCCTGTAAGGGAATGGAAGTGAACCGTTTGCCCCAAATATCCGTAATATCAAATATATAAGCATACGGCAGCATATCCTCAAAGTAATACGGATCTTCATTTAAATGATGAAGCAGCTGATCGGTGCCGGCATGACGAATAAATTGTCTTAGCGTTAACAGTTTTACATAGAGATTACGCCCGTAAAGGGTGCGATGGTCCATAAACAGAATGACACAGGCAATCAGAATGGTCAAAACGAAATTGACGGCAACGTAAACCACCGGTGTTTGATGAGCCAGTAAAAAGTTGTAAAGCAAAGCCCCGCAGATAAAATTAATTAACATAATTAAAATACGGTGGACATCCTGGGTGTTCTTAGAAAAACGGTATTGATTCTTCATCAACCAAATCCACGGCAAACAGTTGATATAGACGATTCCCATCGTTATCAGTGACGGCATAAATGCTTGGGTGATGAGGTATTGTTCTTCATAAACGCAAGCAAATGAAATCAGCATCAACGGGATACCAATCACCAATGACGATAACATCTGAACCGAATAGGAATGATTGGCATAAATGATTTTGGTTTTCTTTCGCTCTTGATATAACAGAATTTCATTTTCAATTTCTTTCATCTTCTTCGCTAAGCGACGCGCAGCCAGTTCATCAATCGTCACCATCGTGTAATCGGTAAAAATCAAATTAAACAGGCGCTTTTCGTAGCCTTTGGCGGAGGCCGGGAGTTCATGAATAATATGAATGGAAACCGTCTGATTTTCATTGTGAATATGAATATAATTCTGATTGGCCCAATCGATTAAAATGGTCATGATATCGGCTTCATCAATGATGCCGTCGATGATATAGCCAAGCGATCCGGCGTCAATATCACTGAGCGGATAACTGTTTTTTCCCACATACTTTTTATGGAAACGATTACTGTAAATGATACCGAAATAAACTCCCATAACCAGAATGATGGAGAAGACGGTAAAAAACAGATGCAATGTAATCGGATGCGAATAGTTAAAGAAGAAATTACGCAGTGACGCGAATACCATTAAACCCATGCCGGGGGCTAACGGCTCACTGCCGGTAACCAATACCGTCTTATCATTCACGGTTGCATTGACCGAAGTACCGCGATTCTGGTTTTGATCGATCTGATAAACATCAAATGCCGTATCCGGCCGATTGGGCAGCGTCATGGCAATACTGTAATGATCAATGGTGCCCTCATGATCGGCGGGAATGAATTGATAAAGCAACAGGATGGCATCATCGCTGTCGGGGCGATTCAGCTTAATCTGGCGAAGCCGCACTTGATAATGCAGAACAATTTGCGCATCAGGCTCATTGAGTGAAAAGGAAACACGATACTTTCCGTCACTATGTGAGGTAGAATACTTAGCTCCCTCCACATGAATATTACTGATTTCATATGCATACGTTTCCGGTGTTCCGTCTTGATCGGCATCATAAGAATAATTCTGAGTGATGTCTTTATAGAATTCCAAATTGCGGCAGTCCTTGATCGTGATATTCTCTTCTACACTCATCACTGCGCTTTTACTGATATCAATGTGAATTTGATAATCACTGATATGATAAGCGTCATAGGCGAGAACATGAAAGGGCACTAACAGGCATAAGAAACTTAACAGGATGAACAAATATTTCACGGTTCGTTTCATATGTCTTACTCCTTTCATTTTTCTGGAAACAGCCTTTTCTATTTTGATAAAATATGATAGAATATATGCACACGTGCCCGTGGCGCAACTGGATAGCGCATTTGATTCCGATTCAAAAGGTTGCAGGTTCGATTCCTGTCGGGTGCGCCATTTTTATGCCCTCTTAGTGAAATGGATATCACGGGATCCTCCTAAGATCTAATTGTAGGTTCGATTCCTACAGAGGGTGCCA
>CAJUGR010000048.1 GCA_910586285.1 uncultured Erysipelotrichaceae bacterium | reverse complement strand
GTTGGAAGTCGCATACAATGCGATGAAAGACATTGCGGAACGCGGTGGTAAGGTTTTATTTGTCGGAACGAAGAAACAGGCACAGACCTGCGTTGTGGAAGAAGCGCTGCGAAGCGGATCCTTCTTTGTTAATCAGCGCTGGTTGGGTGGTTTATTGACAAACTTCAGAACGATCCAAAAGCGGGTAAAACGACTGGTTGAAATCGAAGAAATGGAAGCCAGCGGAATTCTGGATGTTTATCCGAAAAAAGAAATTGCGCAGATTAAAAAGGAAAAAGCCCGTCTGGAAAACTTCTTGGGCGGTATTAAGGAAATGAAGAAACTGCCGAATGCGCTGTTTGTCATTGACCCGAAAGAAGAACACAATGCCGTTGCTGAAGCAAAGAAATTGGGTATCCCTGTATTTGCGATGGTTGATACGAACTGTGATCCGGAAATGGTGGATTATCCGATTGCATCCAACGATGATGCCAACCGTTCTGTAAAACTGATTACAACGCTGATGGCAGATGCCATTGTAGAAGCTAAGGGCGGATTGTTAAGCGTTGCTCATAACATTGATGAAAATGAAACGGATGTCACGATGAAAGACGTTATTCAAAATGTAGAGGAACAGATTGCGGAAAATGAACGCCGTCGTCGTCAGCGTAATGAAGAACGTCGTAATCGCCGCAATAATTTTGATCGCAATCGTGGCGGACGTCGTGAAGGTAAGCCGTTTGTAAAACGCGAGAATGCGAATGCAGCACCGGCGAAAGAAGAAACAACCGCTGAGGCAGCAAAAGAAACCGCAAGTGAAGCAGCACCGGCAGAAGCTGCCGAAGCTAAAAGTGCTGAATAAGCAATAGGAGGTAAGAATATGGTAACCGCAAAAGATGTAAAAGAATTGCGTGAACGCACCGGTGCCGGAATGATGGACTGTAAAAAGGCCTTGACAGAGTGTGACGGTGATATGGATAAGGCCATTGACTGGCTGCGTGAGAAAGGTATTGCCAAAGCGGCTAAAAAATCTGATCGCATTGCGGCTGAGGGTTTGACACGAGTTGGTGTGGAAGGCAATACCGCTGTGATTTTCGAGGTGAATTCCGAAACGGATTTCGTAGCGAAAAACGAACAGTTTTTAAAACTTTTGGATGATATCAAAACGGCCTTGTTTGCCGCAAAACCAGCCACATTGGAAGAGGCATTGAGTGCTTCTTGCAACGGTTCAACCATCGCGGATGAACTGACAAACGCAACCGCAAAAATCGGTGAGAAAATCACATTGCGTCGCTTTGCCGTAGTGGAGAAAAGCGATGATGAGTTCTTCGGTAGCTATATGCACATGGGCGGTAATATTTCCGCACTGGCTGTCCTGAAAGGCAAAGCGGATGAAAAAGTTGCCAAAGAATTGGCGATGCAGATCGCAAGTATGGCACCGCAATATGTAACCCGCAATGATATGCCGGCCGAAGTGGTAGAACACGAACGTAAAGTTCAGACCGAAATCGTGAAAAACGATGACAAACTTGCCAGCAAACCGGAAAAGGTTTTGGCTGGTATCATCGAAGGAAAGATTTCGAAAAACCTCAAAGATTTGTGCTTGGTAGAACAAGAATTCTTCTTGAATCCCGATCAAAAAGTCGGACAGTATTTGAAGGAAACCGGAGTAGAAGTGGTAAGTTTTACCCGTTATTTGGTGGGTGAAGGTATTGAAAAGCGCTCCGATAACTTTGCTGAAGAGGTCATGTCACAGGCATTCGGTAAATAATATGATAAAATGTGCTTGTTGAAAAACAGGCACTTTTTCATTATTTCAAATGCATAAGAGTAAAAGTGTCAATACAACCTAATAAGGCGATCAATTCATGAAGGGATGGCGTTGGAAAACAGTTGGCGGTAAAAAAGCATGAGAAAATGAAAGTTTTTCTTTCCTTTACAAAGCTTTTTCTTTATAATGTATATGAAAATCAATGAAAGATCGCTGAAGGCGAGTAAGGTGGTAGAAATTATGTATAAACGCGTATTATTGAAACTGAGTGGAGAAGCATTGTCGGCAAATGGAAACTCGTTTGATCCGACCGTTTTGGCCAATTTAGCTCGGGAGTTGAAAGAGGTTCATGAACTTGGGGTCGATTTGGCGATTGTTGTCGGTGGCGGAAACTTTATTCGCGGCAAGATTGCAGAGCAGATGGGGATCGAACGAGTACAGGCCGACTATATGGGGATGTTGGCCACCGTCATCAATGCCTTGGCTGTTCAAAGCGCCTTGGAAAAGGAAGGCGTGGATACCCGGGTACAGACGGCAGTGGAGATGCAGAAAGTCGCGGAACCCTTTATCGTCAGACGTGCCTTGCGTCATTTGGAAAAGGGAAGAATCGTCATCTTTGGGGCCGGCACGGGAAATCCTTATTTTTCAACAGATACAACTGCTGCACTGCGAGCCAGCGAGATTAAAGCGGATGTCATTTTGATGGCAAAGAACGGTGTTGACGGTGTTTATAATGCGGATCCCAAGACCCATCCGGATGCGGTGAAATATGATGCGCTGTCCTATATGGATCTGATTCAAGAAGGATTACAGGTAATGGATACCACCGCCACCAGTATGTGCATGGATAACGAGATTGATTTGGTTGTGTTCAATATGAACGAACCGGGGAATATCGTGAAAGCCGTTCGCGAAAATGTTAGTGGAACTACAATATCAAAGAAAGGAAAATAATATGAGTTACATGGATTTGATGAATGAAAAAATGAATAAGGCTGTTGAGGCATTGGAAAGCAATTTAAAAACGATTCGTACCGGCAGAGCCAACCCGACAATCTTAGATCGGGTAGAATTGGAATACTATGGTTCAATGACACCGTTGAATCAACTCTCCAGTATATCGGTGGTAGAAGGTCGTCAATTAATGGTAAAGCCGTTTGATCGCAATATGCTGAAAGAAGTAGAACGAGCCATTGCTATGGCTGATTTGGGACTGGTTCCTCAAAATGACGGTAACGCCATTCGGATTATGATTCCGGCATTGACCGAAGATCGCCGTAAGGATTTAAGCAAGGATGCCCATAAAATGGGTGAGGATGCGAAGATTGCGATTCGCAATATTCGTCGTGACGCACTGAATGGAGCGAAGAAAGATAAGGAACTTACCGAGGATTTGAAAAAACAGGCTCAGGAAGATATTCAGAAAGCAACCGATCAATTTACCAAGAAGGTTGATGCGATTGTGGATGAGAAATGTAAAGATATCATGTCAGTATGATAGATAAACCCACCTTTGTGGGTTCTCTTTTTAGGAGGGAAACGGATGGACGAGAAAAAAGTCCCTGCACACATTGCGATCATTATGGATGGCAACGGACGATGGGCAAAACAGCGTGGCTTGCCACGAACAGCCGGACATAAACAGGGCGCACAAACAATTCGCACGATTGCGATTGCGTGTAATCAGCGTGGGGTAAAGGCACTCACGGTTTATGCTTTTTCGACGGAGAACTGGAAACGGCCATATGATGAAGTCGACTATTTATGTAAGCTGCCGCGTTTCTTTTTTCGTCGATATATGGATGAACTGATGGAAAACAACATTCAGGTTCGCTTTCTCGGCGAAATTGAACGTTTCCCTGATGATACACGCAATGTGATTCTTACGGCGGCGGAAAAAACCAAAAACAATACCGGTTTGATTCTTTCCTTGGCTGTCAATTACGGAGGACGCAGAGAAATCACTTTGGCTGCGCAGCGTTATGCCGAAGATGTAATGGCGCAGCGCGCAGATCTGCAAATTGATGAGGCCGCGTTTGGCACCTATATGATGACAAAGGATTTGCCGGATGTGGACTTAATGATTCGCACCAGCGGTGAATTGCGTTTATCCAATTTCCTGCTTTGGCAAAATGCATATTCTGAATTCATTTTCACACCCGTTGCTTGGCCGGATTTTAATGAGGAAGAATTGGATCGGGCAATTACGGAATATACAGAACGCGAAAGACGCTATGGAGGGCTGAAATGAAAACACGTATTATCACGGCGTTGGGGATTTTGGCATTTATCATTCCGGCCTTATATTATGGGGGATGGCTGTTAGCTACTTTGATTTCGTTTATTATTATATTCGGCGGAATGGAATTTTTGGGACTGGCCCCCCAAGCAGGGTCATGGCCCTTCTTTGTTCGACCGCTTGCGATGTTATCGGTTTTTACAACGGTATTTTGCCCGTATGACAGCTTGCCGATTGCGATCATAGGTTGTTGGATGTTAGTCTTTTTGTCCATACCGGTGTTCACTGATCGCTTTGATGCCAAAGACGCATTGATATGCATTGCTTATCTCAGCTTTTTTTACGTCTTCGCTTCCAGCTTCAAAGTGATTTATGAGGCCAATTCGCTCTACATCTGGATGATTATCATTGCGACATATTGTTGCGATACGGCCGCTTATTTCACCGGATTTTTGTTGGGACGTCATAAGCTTAATCCGCGGATATCACCGAAAAAAACCATTGAGGGCAGTATCGGCGGTTGGTTGTTTGGGGCGATATGCTCCTTTGCCTTTGCCTATTATTGCATACCTGATATGATGATGTGGGAAATGTTGGCTGCGGCAATGATACTCCCGTTTAGCGGACAAGTCGGTGATCTGGCTTTCAGTGCGATTAAGCGTTGTTATAAAATCAAGGATTTCTCCAATCTGTTGCCGGGACACGGCGGTGTATTGGATCGTTTGGATTCTTTGATTTTTAATTTTATTTGTTTTCGATTGATATTGGCGGTGATTTTATTATGAAGAAATTGCTATTACTGGGTGCCAGCGGTTCGATCGGCACTCAGACGGTTGATGTGGTACTTCATCATAAAAATGAGTTTTGTATCATAGGATTGAGTATCGGCTATCATATCGCAAAGCTGCATGAACTCTTACAACAGTTGCCGAGCGTTAAAAGAGTCTGTGTGGCTGAGAAAGCAGCATTGCCTGCCTTACAAAAGGAGTATCCACAGATCCACTTTTACAGTGGGGATGCGGGAATGAGTGAACTCTGTGCCTGGTCGGAATATGATGTGTTGGTGAATGCCGTGGTTGGTTTCCGTGGTTTAAAGCCTACTTTGACCGCCTTGGAACATGATAAAGATGTGGCATTGGCCAATAAGGAAAGTTTGGTGGCCGGTGGTCCACTGGTAAAAGCGGCCTTGGCAAAGCATCATGCCCATTTGTATCCGATCGATTCTGAGCATTCGGCTATTTTCCAATGCTTGCGAGGGAATGAGCAATCGGAAGTGGATAAACTGATTATCACGGCCAGTGGCGGCAGTTTCCGTGATCTTGATCGTGGCGCGCTGAAAAATGTCACAGCTAAAGATGCGCTGCGTCATCCCAACTGGCAAATGGGTGAACGTATAACCATTGATTCCGCAACGATGATGAATAAAGGATTTGAAGTCATTGAAGCGCATTATTTATTCGATATTCCCTTTGATCGCATTGAAACCATTATCCATTATGAATCGTTGATTCATTCCATGGTACAGTTTCAGGATCATGCGATTTTGGCACAGCTTGGAAGTCCGGATATGCGTTTGCCAATCCAATATGCATTGACGTATCCGCACCGTGAAGTGATCATAGGATCACAGCCGTTGGACTTTTCCCAGATTTCCTCGCTTCATTTTAAGCAAACCGATTTTCACCGTTATCCACTGTTAAAATTAGCCTATGAGGTAGGAGCGCGAGGTGGTAATGGCGGAGCGGTAATGAACGGTGCCGATGAGGCCGCAGTCGCTCATTTTCTGAAAGGAAATATATCCTTTATCGATATTGAAACCGCAGTCATCAAGGCGGTCGCGCAAGTTCCCTTTAAACAGGATGTGAGCCTGGCAGATCTGGTCGAAGCCGATGCCATTGCTCGTCAATGTGTGGAATTGTTTGTAGAAAGGAATTCGCTATGAGTATCATTTATTTCATTATCATTTTAAGTGTGATTGTCATTATTCATGAATTGGGTCATTTGATGACCGCAAAATACTTTCATGTTTATTGTCAGGAATTTTCGATCGGTATGGGACCGGTGATTTTTAAGCGACAAGGCAAAGAGACCGCCTTTGCGATACGCGCTCTTCCTTTAGGTGGCTTTGTGTCGATGGCCGGTGAAGAGGGAGTGGAAGCACAGGATATACCTTTCGAACGTACCATCAAAGGTATCTCATGGTGGAAACAGATCATTGTCATGGCGGCCGGGGCGATCATGAATGTGATTCTGGCATGGGTGCTGTTCATTGTGATTACGATGGTGCAAGGTCAGGTGGCGTTACCCTCTGAGCCGGTTATCCAAGGCTTTACAGAAGCATCGGCGGCACAGGATGCCGGTTTTGAAATCGGCGATCGCGTTACAAAGATGACTACGGATGGGGAAGTGAGCGAAGTAAAGAGTTTTGATGATATCAGTGAGCATCTCAGCTACTTTCCGCAACAAGAAACGATCTTTACGATCGAGCGCGGTAACGAAACATTGGATATTGCGTTAACGCCGCGTTGGAATGAAGCAGAAAATCGCTATTTGGCCGGTTTTCAGTCAAAATCGAACATCAAAGATATTAGTTTTTGGGAAAGCTTTCGCTATGGTACGGAAAAAATGTTGGATGGATCGACAGCCATTTTCCGTTCCTTATCCAAATTGATTCGGGGCATCGGATTGGAAAATCTGAGCGGACCGGTCGGTATTTATCAGGTCACAGCGGAAACCACGCAAAGCGGTTTATTGCCGGCAATATCGCTGATTGCCTTATTATCACTAAATATCGGTATCTTCAATTTATTGCCGTTGCCGATATTGGATGGCGGCAGGATCTTACTTACCGTGATCGAAAAGATATCCGGTCGTAAGTTAGGTGAAAAAGTAGAAACGGTAATTATGACAATCGGTGTGGTGTTGTTGGTAATTCTGATGTTATTTGCGACATGGCAGGATATCATGCGATTGTTTGTGTGAGAATCAGATAAATCTGAAGAAAACAGATCTTTGTATGGATCTGTTTTTGTTTATGTTCTCGCTGTTGGCGTATAAATAAAAAAGCGGCGATGTGCGTTTGAAAGGAAGACTTACATGAGGAATACAATTGCGATCATATGCATGATGCCGGCAATATTAATAAACAAATGCCAGATCATGTGAAAGTAGCGATGCTGTGGTTTGGCGTAAAAGAATGCGCCGATTGTATACATGATACCGCCGATAATAATAAAGATCAAAAACGGCAGGGAAGCGACATGCAGCAGCTTTGGTAAAAAGAAAATGGCAGTCCATCCCATGATCATATAAATCGTCATGGACAGAACCGGAAAGCTGCGCTTGGCTATGGATTTTAACAGAATACCGGCCAATACCATTGACCATTCCACTGCCAATATGACAATGGCCTCCCATCCTTTAATCAAGGAAATGGCAATCGGGGTATAGCTTCCGGCGATTGCCAATAATATACAAATGTGATCCAATTTGCGAAAGACGTACTTTTGTTCACTGTCATAGGCCATACTATGATAAATGGTGGAGATTAAAAACATCAAAAACAGACAGATGATAAAGATCGAAACTCCGAAGGAGCGCCATGCATCAGCGATGATATAGGAATAGACGGCGGCAAAGGGGAGAAAAAAAAGACAGAGGATGGCCATGACACCATGGGTTATGGCATTTCCGACTTCTTCACCGAATGAAAGATGAAACATATTTCGCATGGTTTTGGTTTCTTTAGCCATGTGATCACATCCTTTTTTGATTGCTCTATTGTAACACAGTATACGCAAAACATCAATTTTATGATATAATAAAAAAGATTGAATTTTATCGATTATGCAACGCCAGGAGGTCTGTTATGTTTTTAAAACGAATTGAATTACAGGGGTTTAAATCCTTTGCGGATAAAGCTGTCATCAATTTTGATTCGGATGTAATCGGAATTGTCGGACCGAACGGCTGCGGCAAAAGCAATATCAATGACGCCATCCGTTGGGTGTTGGGCGAACAGAGTGTTAAAAGTCTGCGCGGCAGCAGTATGAGTGATGTCATTTTCAGCGGCTCTACGCAGCGAAAAGCAGTCAATACGGCTGAGGTAACATTGGTTTTTGATAATTCCAAACACTACTTAAATGTTGAATATGAAGAAGTAGAAATAACACGGCGACTGCATCGCCAAAGCGGTGAGGGAGAGTATTTTATCAATAAGACACCATGTCGCTTGAAGGATGTGCTGAACATGGTGATGGACAGCGGCTTGGGACGTGATTCGCTTTCGATTATCACCCAGGGTAATATCTCCGCTTTTGCGGAGGCGAAGCCGGAAGAGCGACGTGCCTTGTTTGAAGAGGCGGCCGGGGTTGCGAAATATAAAAAGCGTAAAAATGAATCCTTGTCGAAGTTGAATCGAACGCAAGATAACTTGATGCGTGTAGAGGATATCATTGCCGAATTGGAGCGGCAGGTCAATCCGTTAAAGCGACAGGCAAAAAAAGCCGAGCAGTATTTGGTGAAACGTGCGGAGTTGGAATCGATTGAGGTCAGCGTCATCGCAGATGAAATCGAACGCTTAAGTACTACAATTGAAGCACTGAAAAAACAAGCGTTTGATTTGGATACACAAAAGGCAATGCATGAAACAACAATTCAGGTAGAGGATCTGAAAAACAGTGAGTTGCGTAAAGAAATGTATCAGTTGGATCATGAAATCAATCGCTTACAGGAATCCTATACAAAGGTGATTAATGAGATTTCTACTTTGGAAGCACGTAAGGTGGAACTGGATGAAAAACGCAAGTATGCGCTGGAATATGCGAATCAACAAGAAAAGGCCAAAGAACTCAAAGCTATGCTGGATGAGGCCAATTACGAGTATCGTGATCGAATGACGCGTTTACAGGATCTTATGCGTGATAGCACCTTGAAGAAAAAACAATTAAGTGAATTGGAAGTCACTCTCAGTGAATGCAGCAACGAGAGCGCCCAAGCCAATGCACTAATGAACCGGCTGAAGAATCGCCGAGAGGTTTTAGAAAATCTGGCTAAACAGCCTTTTAATCACCAACAGGGCGTCAAAGCTGTGATGGAACATCAAAATACTCTGCTTGGTGTTATGGGGGTTATCTCACAGCTGTTAAAGCCGCAGGTGAATTATGAGGATGCCATATCCAATGCTTTGGGCGGAGCGATGTATCACATTGTAACGGAGGATGAAGCGGCGGCTCGTCATGCGATAACGTTCTTAAAAAAGAATCAGTCGGGACGCGCTACCTTTTTACCGTTAACCGTATTGCGGGCACGACATATGAATGAGGATCATTTGACGATTGCCCGTCATACTGTGGGCTTTTTGGGCTGTGCCTGTGACTTTGTCGATAATGAATCTGTCTTTGACATTGTAAAACAATCATTGTTGGGGAATGTGCTGGTATGTGATAATTTGATCAATGCCAATGAATTGGCCAAACTGCTAAAATACAACTATAAGATTGTCACCTTGGATGGTGATGTGGTACATAAAGGAGGAAGTATGAGCGGCGGACGCATCAAAAACGCCGGTTCCCCGTTAACGATTCAAAAGGAATTAAATCAACTGCTTCAAAGCATTGAGGGCCAACAATTACAGGTGGATTCCTTAAACAACCAGCTTTATGCATTGCAGGGAAAACGCCGTCAACTCAATGATGAAGCCGTTCAACTTCAGATTGCGATCGCGCAATTGGAGCCGATTGTCGAAGCCAAACGTGCCAAAGCGGATCGTTTACAGGCGGATTATGAACAGATTGCGCCGGCGGAGGAACGTGAAAATGAAGTATCCTTACAGGATGATCTTGTGGTACAGTTATCACAACTGTATTCAAAGCGGGATGAAACTTTATCCTTGATTCAAAACAAGCGGGAACGGCGGATGAAAGCCGGCAGTGAAGTGGAGCGTAAGGAAGCCAGTATACGGCAATTACGTCGTGAATTAAATGCGTTGCAGAATGAGGAAAAAGGTGTGATTGAAAGTCGGGTAAAGGCGGAAACCCAATTGGATAATGCCTTGGATCGACTTAGTGCGACCTATGAGATGACTTATGAATATGCATTGACCCAAAAGCAGGATTTGGATATTGAAGAAGCCAAACAGCGCGTGGTAACCTTGCGTAAGGAGATTCAGCAGTTGGGAAATGTCAATCTGGATGCGCCGCAGGAGTATCAACAGGTTAGTGAGCGTTTTGAATTTCTGCAACATCAGCGTGATGATTTATTATCGGCTAAGGATAAGATCATGGAAGCGATTGATGAGATGGATGAAGTGATGATGAAGCAGTTTCAAACGATGTTTGATCGCATCAATGCGGAATTAAACGATGTGTTTCGTTCATTATTTGGCGGTGGGAAAGCACAACTTTATATGGTGGATCCTCAGGATGTATTGAATACCGGAATTGATATTGATGTACAGCCACCGGGAAAAACCGTTCAAAATATTCGTTTGTTTTCCGGCGGAGAGAAAGCGTTGATTGCGATATGTGTACTGTTTTCCATCCTGAAGGCACGAACGATGCCACTGTGTATTTTTGATGAGGTGGAAGCTGCACTGGATCAAGCCAATGTGGAGCGTTTTGCGAAATACATTGCACGTTTCCGCGGCGAGAGTCAATTTATTGTGGTAACTCATCGTCCGGGCACGATGGCGCAATGTGACTCCTTGTATGGGGTGACGATGCAGCAAAACGGTGTATCACAGCTATTAAAAGTGCGTCTGCAGGATGCGATGAATATGGTGGATTCGGATGCGGAGAATCAGAAGGGAGTGAGTGCGTAATGGGGATATTTTCAAAATTAAAGAATGCTTTTCATTCACGTGAAGATCAAGATCGTTATTTACGGGGATTGGACAAAAGCAAGCGCTCATTTTCCGAGCGGATTCGCCGTTTGGCTTTGGGCTTCAGCGGTGTAGATGAGGCGTTTTTAGAGGAATTAATGATCGTGTTACTGGAAGCGGATATCGGTATTAATACCGCTCAGAAAATCGTTGATGCGGTCGAAAATAAAGCCATGGATCAGCACTTAAAGACCTTTGAACAAATTAGTGAATGTTTAGTTGAAGAAATGGCTGAATTGTATCATGCGCAAACGGATCAGCCGTTTCAATATAATGAATCTGGTCCAACGGTCATTTTGATGGTCGGTGTCAACGGCAGCGGAAAAACGACCACCACTGCCAAGTTGGCCAAGCAATTTATGTCAGAGGGGAAATCGGTTGTGCTTGCGGCCGCCGATACCTTTCGAGCCGGAGCGGTTGATCAGTTGGCAATGTGGGCAGATCGGTTATCACTCCCATGCATCAAGGGACGGGAAAACGGTGATCCCAGTGCGGTTTTGGTCGATGCCTGTCGCTATGCGAAAGATAACCATGCCGATGTTTTAATCGGAGATACGGCAGGACGGCTTCAAAACAAAGCCAATCTGATGAAAGAACTGTCCAAGATGAAACGGGTGGTGGAAAAGGAAATCCCCGGCGCACCGCATGAAGTATGGCTGGTGATTGATGCCACAACCGGTCAAAACGGAATTTCACAAGCGCGCATTTTTATGGAGACCACCGATGTCACCGGCATCATTTTAACTAAGATGGACGGCACGGCTAAGGGCGGTATCGTCATAGCCATACGTGATTTGTTGGGCTTGCCCGTGAAGTATATCGGCTTAGGGGAAACGCTGGAAGATCTGCGTCCCTTCGATATTGATACATATCTCTATGGCTTATGCGAAGGAATTTTCCAAGATGAATCCGATGGATAAAACCCAGCGCATGAATCAGCTGATGGATGCCTATGATGCGCTCTTAACCGAAAAACAGCGGATGATGTTAACGCAGTATTATCAAGAAGATTTTTCATTAGCCGAAATTGCGGAAAACTGTCAAATCACTCGTTCGGCTGTCAGCGATCATTTAAAACGCAGTGAAAAACTGCTAGAAGAATACGAAACGAAGTTAAAACTGGTAGAACACAAAGCTGCCAGAACCAGGATTTACGAACAAATGAGATCCTTGGGTGACAACACAATCGATCAGTATATCAAAATGTTAGAAAATATAGATATTTAGGAGGACACTATGACAAAAATTATCTCAGTCAATGCCGGAAGCTCATCGCTTAAATTTCAATTGTTTGAAATGCCGCAGGAAAAAGTTTTAACCAGTGGAATTGTGGAACGAATCGGAATGGATCAAGGGATCTTTACCATCAAGGTAAATGGAAAAAAGGTGAGCGAAGAACGTGCGATCAAGGATCATGGCGTAGCGGTACAACTGTTAATGGAGGCTTTGATCAAGCATAACATCGTATCTGATTTGAATGAAATCAAGGGCATCGGTCATCGTATGGTACAAGGTGGCGATCGCTATGATCAAAGTTGTGTCATTGATGAGGAAGTAGTACAGGTAGTAAAGGATGCATCCGACTTGGCACCGCTTCATAATCCGGCGGGTTTGGTCGGCTATCACGCTTTTAAAGAAGTGTTGCCCAAAGCCGGTCATGTGGCGGTATTTGATACGGCTTTCCATCAGACGATGGGACCGGAAAGCTATCTGTATCCGGTACCGATGAAATGGTATCGTGATTACAAGGTACGTCGTTATGGTATGCATGGTACCAGTCATCAGTATGTATCTCAGCGCTGTGCTGAACTCATGGAAAAGGATATTTCTACCTTAAAGATGATTACTTGTCATTTAGGAAACGGTGCAAGCATCACAGCGATTGATGGCGGAAAGTGTATCAATACCTCAATGGGACTGACACCGTTAGCCGGCGTTATGATGGGAACGCGTTGTGGTGATATCGATCCGGCGATCATCGGTTATATTATGAAAAAAACCGGAATGAGCATTGAAGAAGTGGATCACGTATTGAACAAGGAAAGCGGCTTGTTGGGAGTCAGTGAGGTTTCCAGCGATGCCCGTGACATCGATAAAGCTTGTCAGGAAGGTCATAAAGGCGCATTATTGGCAACCGATTTATATGTGAATCGCATTATTAATGTGGTTGGCGGATACTTTGCCCAGTTGGGTGGATTGGATGCCATTGTCTTTACCGGAGGTATCGGGGAAAACGATCAAAAGATTCGCCGTATGGTGTGTGATAAACTGAGTGCCTTGGGGGTAGCCATTGATCATGAGGTAAATGCCCAAAAACGTGGCGTTGAATGTTGCTTAAGCAGTGCAGACAGTAAGGTTGCCGTTTGGTTGATTCCGACCAACGAAGAATTGATGATCGCACGCGATACACATCGACTGTTGGGAATATAATTCATGGAGCGAGTCTTTGAACTGATTGATAACTATGACATCATCACCCTGTTTCGTCATCAGGCGGCGGATAGCGATGCTCTGGGATCACAATTTGCTTTCAAACAGTGGATCAATGAGTGCTATCCCAAAAAGCAGGTGTATGCATTGGGAACGTCCATCGGTTCCAAAGGATGTCTTTTTCCCGCTATTGATACGGTGGATGATGAAACCGTTGGTCAATCACTAGCAATCATCCTGGATACCGCCAATGCTTCCCGCATCGATGATGATCG
>CAJUGR010000047.1 GCA_910586285.1 uncultured Erysipelotrichaceae bacterium | reverse complement strand
ATATTTGAGGCCGATACGTTATTGAAATATGCGATTGCACAGAAGGAAGGAAATACGGATAAGCCAAGTATCAATATCGATTGGGATTGTGATGGAAAACCCGATATTAATATCGATACCGATAATGATGGCAAGCCGGATATCAATATTGACACGAATGGCGATGGAAAACCCAATTATAATGTGGATTTGGATGGAGATGGGAAACCGGATCTTAATATCGGACCGGTGAAATGGGATGTAAACAAGTGTTCCACGACAAAATGCGGAAAGCCGTATTGTACAAGCACTTATTATAAACCATATCTTAATATTGATACCGATGATGACGGCCGCCCGGATGTCAATGTCGATTTGGACAAGGATAAAATCGCAGATATTAATATTGATATTGATGGTGATCTGATTCCTGATATTGAAATTGATTCTGACGGCGATGGCAAAGCGGATATTAATTTGGATACAACGGGTGATGGCAGAGCAGATACCAACTTGGCGATCATCACCGAATGGAAACCGGATCACAATGTTGATTCACCAATCAAATATGATACAATGAGCGGAATTAAGGTGGATTCCACATTAACACCGGAAACATGGCTGTCCTCATCCGAGTATTGGAATCGTCACAATAAAGACTTATCCAACAAAGCGAATGATTCTGATAACAGTCATGTGAATACGGGGGATCATACAAGAATCATATTATTATGGATCCTATTTATATTGAGTGCGCTGTTTATGTTCCTTGCACATAAATGGCATAAAAACGCTAAGAGTCATTCATAAAAAATAAAAATTAGGGATGATGTTTAGAGAACTTTTCCTTTCATCATCCCTTTCTCGTATCCTTATTATATATAACTTGTTACCATTATGATTGAGGAATGAGTTAATTGGGATATAATAAAGATAGTGGTAAGATGCGTGAGCATAATGGATGAATGCAGCTTCTTGAATGATCATGAGTATAGAATTGAAGTATGATAAGAGCGCAAAAGATGCGATCGATCAAATCTACGAAAGGCATTATATTGACAAGATGAAGGATTATCAAGAAGTATTGCTTGTATGTATAGGTATAAATTATGATAAGAAGGCGGAGCATTATGAGTGTATTATTGAAATGTATGGAAGCACTGCGATGAATCGGAAAGTGAGAAATTCTAATGTGAAGAAAAGAAGTGTGATGTATCACAATGGACTTTGCACTTCTTTTTTTGTATAGCTTTCAGATTTCTTTGATTTGATAGGGATGGTTCACAATGGAATGGTTTTTGTTATTCAAAAAAGAAAAAGAGTCTTGTACGAATACAAGACCCATATTTTGAGATCCGTTTTAATTTATTTAAAAAAGTCGAGGTGTTTGAGGTGTTTTACCAATGCCACATAGAGGGCAGTGGCCAGAACAATGGAAGTGATCGCATTGATTAAAGTGGAAAACGAAGACCAAGCAGCCAGAATTTTGGCAGCCTCATAGGGAACACCGATAATATAGTTCTTATAGAGAAAACCGACTAACGGATCCATGATAACGTTGAAAACCATACCGCCCAAAGAGGCCAAAAATACCCATTTGATGGTATAACGGCGATCATCCGTGTGCTTTTTGATATGTGCGATGCGATGGGCAATCAGTCCGACAATGCATCCGATCAGAAATTTTAACAAGATGGTCTTTGGTGCGCTGGTCACATAAAGGGGATCCATAACATCAGCCAATCCCATGCCAATCGCTCCAGCTGCGCCTCCTTCTATACCGCCTAATAATAAAGCACCCAATACACAAAACGTATTGCCGAAATGAATAGCAGTGCTTCCGGCCGGTGTGGGAATATTGATTTTGATAAACATGAATCCAACATAGCATAAGGCACTTAACAATCCGATGGCGCATAGTTTTGATAAAACTAATTTGTTTTTCATGGTGATACCTCTTTTCTGTTTACTATTTTATCAATAACTGTACATCTAAAAAATAGCCAGAAATAGAAAAAAATTAAGGTACAGTTTTTAAAATTGTGATATACTGGTTTCCGAAGGTGATCATATGAAAATTAAAACATTAGTTTTGAATCCTTCCCAATCACAGCGGCGTTATTTACAACTGTATGATTCCATCTGTGCAGATATCCTGCAAGGCCGCATGAAAAAAGGAGATCAACTGCCTTCCATTCGCAGTGCGGCTAAACAGTTGAATGTCAGCCGGACGACGATTGAAAACGCCTACCAGCGCTTATTAATGGAAGGATTGATCGTGGCCTTGCCGCAGCGCGGTTATTTTGTGGATGCTGAGGAAGCGCAAAGTGAATTACGTTGTGATATCATGAACACCGGCATTGAAAAACAACCTGATGAGGAATGGATCGATTTGCGAAGTTCTTCTATTGATGCGGAGGCCTTTGATACCAATGTTTGGCTTCATTATATTAAACTGGTATTACAAAATCATACGTGGTTAACTTCTTATGGGGATTCACAAGGGGAATACTTATTGCGTAAGACTTTACAAAAATACAGCTATGCGATGCGCGGAGTTTTGTGTAAAGAAGATCAAATTGTGATCGGAGCGAACTTTCAATCGCTGTTATATTTGATTTGTTCCTTATATCAGGGAAAGAAAGTCATCGGGATGGAAAAAAGCGGTTTTATTCAGGCCGAACAGGTATTTCATGACTGTGGTTTTACCATCATTTATTTGGAGTTTGATGAAGAAGGCATTGATATCAGCGAATTATCTAAGCATGATTTGGGTATGCTTTATATTAACAGTGCATCCAGCGGCATCAAAAAACGCGCTTTACATTCAAAGCGCCGCAAGGAATTGCTTACGTATATACAGGAACATGATGTGATTCTGTTAGAGGATGATCATAATGGGGAATTACGCTATCAAACCAAGCTCAGACCTGCCATGCAGGGGTTTGATCGCAGCGATCATATCATTTATATGCGTTCTTTTTCTAAACTGTTATTGCCCTCAATCCGTATGAGTTTTATGGTATTAAATGAATCCATGCATCAAATCTATAAGCGGAAAAAACAGAACTATCATCCCAGTGCATCAAAGCTGGAACAGCTGGCATTGGCACATTATTTGATGGATGGACATATGGAAAAACAAATACGGCAGTTACGCAAACGCTATGAGGCCAATAGTTCGCTGATGATGGAACTGTTGGAAACGCACTTTTCCTCATTTACGTATTTATTGGATGAAACCTCACTACAAATTCTGCTATATCCGCGTAGATCTCATGATGTAACAGCGTATATTGAAGCCGCAAAGGATCAACGTATATTAGTACAGAGGTATGGTAAGGAAGCACTGGCATTATCATTTGCGTCACTTTCTGCGACAACGTTGAAAGAGGCATTATTACTGTTGGCGGAAGTATGGAAAGTAGTGGAATGATTGATAGGGAAATAGCAACATAATGTGTTATAATCTTAATAAAGGAAGGATGGATGTCCATGAATTCTCAACAGCGAAGATCTGCTATTTTTCAATTAATCCAACAAGAATCACAACCGATCAGCGCAAGTGTATTGGCCAAGCAGTTTCATGTGTCACGGCAGATTATTGTCGGTGATATCGCATTATTAAGGGCACAGGGCTGTCGTATCATTGCCACGCCTCGCGGTTACCAATACGAAGAAGAAAAGCAGGCAGATCATTTAAAAACGATTGCAGTATGTCATCATCCCGAGGATTTACCGGATGAAATCTATACGATTGTAGATCTTGGCGGTGCTTTGGTGGATGTGATTGTGGAACATCCGATCTATGGTGAGCTGCGTGGTTTGTTACATATTTATTCTCGCTATGATGCCGATCAGTTTTTTGAAAAAGTGCGTAATGAAAAAGCCCGCCCTTTGGCGGAATTAACGAATGGCATTCATCTTCATACGATTCAAACACATGATGAGGCAGGCTATCAGCGAATTCTTCAGGCACTACGGGAAAAAGGCTTTTTATATGAAAAACTATAAGGGAATATTATGACGATAATGTAATTATCACTGTTTTTATGTGAATATGCGATCATATCGGCATGACGACTTGACAATCATACCACATGATTTTATAATAATGTCATTATGTGTCATGACACGTGTAAAGAGAGGTATAAGAGATGAATACGAGTAAGAAAATACATACGATGGCATTATCAGCTTTGTTAATTGCGGTGGGGGTAGTCATTCCGATGTTTATGCCGATTAAGGTGGTCATACCACCGGCCAGCTTTACATTGGCAAGTCATGTGGCAATCATTGTAGCGATGTTTGTGTCGCCGTTTGTGGCAATAACGGTTGCTTTGGGTACCACTTTCGGTTTCCTGTTAGGCGGTTTTCCGATTGCGGTTGTGTTGCGGGCTTTGTCGCATGTAGTATGGGCAACAATCGGATCGCTGTATTTGAAAAATCATCCTGATTTATTCCAAAATGGGAAAAAAAGTGTGGTGTTTATCTTAGCAATTGGCCTTTTGCATGCGATATGTGAGGTCGCAATCATTTTGCCGCTGTATTTTTCTCATGCGTTACCGGAAGCGAATTATGCGCAAGGCTTTTTATATTCTATTTTTACCTTAGTGGGAATCGGCACTGTGGTTCATTCAACAGCGGACTTTATTATATCCTTAGCCGTCTGGAAGGTATTGGTAAGATCCGGTGCTGTCGCTGCGATTTCCAATGTGAAAAAAGTTGCGGTTTCGGCATAATTTAATCCGCTTTTTTGATAAATTCATGAGGATCGACATGGTTGTACTCAGCGCTGTGATAGGTAGCTAAAGCCACTTGTGCCGGTCCTTTTATAATATCTCCCGTATAGGAAAAACGCGAGCCGTGGCACGGACAATCCCAAGTGCGGTCCACCTCATTAAAATCACAGATGCAGCCCATATGCGGACAGCGAATATCGACAATATAGACTTCATCTTGTTCATCACAATACATGCCATAGAGACGCTGATCCAATTCCACGCATTTCCCTTTGCCGCGTTCGATTGTGAAGTCTTCAAGCTGGGGGAATTGACTCGTCACAAAATGTGCGACACTGTGAGCATTCATGCGTAAGGCTTTTGCTTGAAGCAGTGGTTCTAAACGTGAAGGCGAAAATAATGCGGAATAGCGATTTTCGCGATGGGCAATGGCATCGGCAATGATTTTCGCTGCCACATGGGATTGGGTGTTGCCCCATTTAGAGTAACCGCAGGCGATATAAAAATCAGGGTAGCGCGGGGTTAAGGAACCGATTAGGGGCAAATGATCATGAGCGATAAGATCCTGCGTATCCCATACGGATTGGGGCGTGGTTGCTTGCCATTTTTGGCATAGCTGTGTGATCCAGGCTGTTTGATCTTCGACATCCATTTGCGCGCTGAGGTGTTCATAGCCACCACATAAAAGCTGTCGTTCGTTAAGGGCATGATAGGATACCATCGGATCATCCATGCCGTAAAGCATGGTATTTTGAAGCGAATGATCGCATTCCAGTAATGCCAGATGAGATACAGAAGGATAAGTCTTGGCATAGAAAAAAGTAAAGGCATCCAACAGCGGTGTCATCGTTGCGCATACAATATTTTGTGCATAAACGTGGTGCCCGTTAATCAATACCCGCCAACCGCTGCCAGCTTTGACAATATCAGTGGCACGGGAATGCTCATAGATGGGAATATCGGCTTGATCCAAAATATCGGATAATCCCAATAAATAAGCATAGGGGTCCAAGCCGATTTGATCATAGACTTTTAAAGCCGCTTTCATTTTAATCGGATGATCTAGTGCCTCTTCATATTCTCCGGGGATTCCCAATGTCTGATAAGCCTCATATTCCGCTTGAATTTCTTTGACGCCCTTGGGTTCGTTGGCAAAAACACAAGCCATTTTCGTTTCTTTATGACATTGAATGCCGAAGGTATCAATGAGGGAAACAATGGTATCAATCGCTTCCTGTTGGGCTTGATAATAAGCTTTTGCGGCGGCTTGACCGTGACTCTTGATGATTTTGTGATATACGCATCCATGTTGAAAGGTAACTTTTCCAGTATTACGGCCGCTGGAGCCAAAACCGATTTCATCCGCTTCTGCGATGATGATCTGTTTGGTATGGGCAGATAATTCATATGCGCTCGCAAGCCCAGTGAAACCGCCGCCGATGATTAATGTGTGGACATGTTCATCATGATCCAAAGCGGGATAATGCTTAGCGCTGTGACGTTTTAGCCAATAGGAAGAATTCATTTTCATCACCTCTTATCCTTATTATGGCTCTTTGCTCATTGCCTACACAGGAAATTTTTAAATATTGTACTTGGCAGCGGAGAGAATCTCTGTTATACTGTATATACCCCACCCCCGTAGGGTATAAGGAGATGAATAAAATGAATGAAGAACGCTGCCAAGCACTGCGACTGTTAAAGACAGCCCGCGGGCAGTTGGACGGTATTATCAAAATGATTGAAGAGGAACGCTACTGTATTGATATTTCCAATCAAATTTTGGCCAGTAATGCTTTATTAAAAAAAGCCAATCTGCATATACTGACAGGGCATCTGGAATCATGTGTGCGCCATGCGCTGGATCATGAGGAACAGGTGGACGAGAAACTTCAAGAAGTGGAAACCTTATTGGCGAAATTAATGAAATAGAGGTGAATGTTATGGAGTCAATCACAAAAACGTATCATGTGGACGGTATGAGCTGTGCCGCTTGCGCTGCCAGTGTGGAGCGAATTTTGAATAAACTGCCGGAAGTGGAACAGGCGCAAGTGAATCTGGTTTTGAATCAAGTAACAATCACGGCGGTTCCATCACTTGCTCTTGATGTCTGTAATGAAAAGTTAAATAAGGCAGGCTTTTCATTATCGGAGGAAAGCAAGGCAGAAACGGAAAACGAACAAATACAAACGATGGATATCGACATTATGGGAATGCATTGTGCGGCTTGTGCCGCCAGTATTGAGCGCAGTGTCGGAAAGTGCGAAGGTGTCAGAGAAATCAGTGTGAATCTGGTAACCAACAGCGCACACGTTGTGTATGATGCACGACAGATTAAATTTAGCGAAATCGCGCAGCGGATAGAAAAAGCAGGTTTTCAGGCGAAACGCAAACAAGACGGTCCCACAACGAATGTTACACAACCGCAGCGAACCAACCTACGCATTATTGTGACTTTGATTTTAGCGGCGATGTTACTATATATCGGAATGTCGCATATGCTTGGTAATATTACCTTGCCGCTGCCGGATGTGATTCATTATGCCACACATCCTTTTGCCTTTGCGTTCATCCAAATGCTTTTGGCGACAGCGATTTTAATCATCGGCCGCGCCTTTTTTACCCGTGGAATCAAAGCACTCTTTCACGGTGCCCCTAATATGGATACTCTGGTGGCGCTGGGAACGGGAAGTGCTTATGTGTACTCACTGTATTCATTAGTGATGATTGCACAGGGGGATGTTGCCGGTGTGCATCGTCTGTATTTTGAATCATCGGGAGTGGTCGTGGCATTGGTGATGCTCGGGAAGCATTTGGAGGCAAATTCCAAGACAAAAACCACCGGAGCGATTGCCTCGCTTTTATCACTTCGACCGAATACAGCGACCTTATGGAAAGCAGGAAAAGAATGGGAAGTCGCTTTGGATGAGCTTGTCATTGACGATGAATTGATTGTAAAAGCCGGGGAGCATATACCGTTGGATGGTATTGTGTTAGAAGGAAACTCGGATGTCGATGAGAGTATGTTAACCGGTGAGAGTTTACCGGTTCATAAGCGGGAGAATGACGAAGTGATCGGCGGAACGATTAACCTTGACGGAAGGCTGCGGATGCGAGTAACCAAGCTGGGTGAGGATACGATGTTGGCGAAGATCATTCGTATGGTGGAGGATGCCCAAGGAAAAAAAGCACCGATTGCCCGAATTGCGGATAAAATCTCATTAATCTTTGTCCCAACGGTAATGAGTATTGCTTTGATCGCTGCTTTGATTTGGTATGGCATTTATCATGATGTTGCTTTTTCACTGACGATTTTCGTGAGTGTGATGGTCATTGCCTGTCCTTGTGCATTGGGCTTGGCTACCCCTACGGCGATCATGGTGGGTACCGGTCGGGCAGCACAGCTCGGTATCTTCATCAAAAGCGGGGAAGCGTTAGAACAAGCAGCCCATATTGATACGATCGTTTTTGATAAAACCGGCACCTTAACCAAGGGAAAGCCGGTGATTACGGATATGATTACGGATATGGACGAGCGAGAATTACTGGCGATCTGTGCCGGTGTGGAATCCGGCAGTCAACATCCCTTTGCCAAAGCGATCATTGCCAGAGCGAAAGAATGGGATATCACACCATCACGTGCAGCAGATGTTATCACTTATAACGGCTTGGGAATGGGAGCCAAAGTTGCTCAACTAAAGATCTGGATCGGTAATGAAGCACTGATGAAAGAACATCATATTCCTATCGAGGATTATCAAGCGGAAGTGACGCAGCTTTCACAACAGGGGAAGAGTGTTATTCATGTGGGAGATCATGAAAAAATCATCGGATTGATTGCTTTTGCGGATGAACTGAAAGCGGAAAGTGCGGATGTGATTAAGGCGCTGCATCATCAAGGCGTACAGGTGATGATGATTACGGGGGATCACGAAGTCAGCGCGCAGGCAATCGGTAAACAAGCCGGGATTGATCAGGTGATTGCGCAAGTGCTGCCGGATGGTAAGGCAGAAGCGATCCGTAGCTTGCAGGCGCAGGGAAAACAAGTCGCAATGGTCGGAGACGGCATCAATGATGCGGTGGCACTGACGCAAAGTGAAGTTGGTATCGCAATCGGCAGCGGCAGCGATGTTGCCTTGGAAAGTGCGGATGTCGTGTTGGTAAAAGATGACTTAAACGATGTACTTCAATGTATTCGTATTGCCAAAGCGGTGATGCGTAATATTAAACAGAATTTATTCTGGGCATTCTTTTATAACTCTTTGGGTATTCCCATTGCGGCCGGCGTTTTGTATCTGTTTGGCGGACCGCTGTTGTCACCGGTGTTTGCCGGCGCAGCTATGGCCTTCTCCAGTGTCAGTGTGGTTTCCAATGCCTTACGGCTGCGGCGGTTTCATTAAAAATTATCGAGTATGTAGAAGTTGAAATCGTAACTAAGCGGTGTGTTTGATCGTTAAAAAGAAAAAACGAGAGATATCACCGCTTTTTGATCGAACGAAGATATTACATGAGGAGCATCAAAGGAAACCTCAAACAGAAAGAGTATTACTTTCCTAATGGAATTTATGCTATACTAATCCTATGAAAAAGAAAACAGATCAAAAGGCACTGACCACAAAACTGTTGGCATGGTATGATGAAAATCAACGGATTCTGCCATGGCGCATCCAACCGACTCCCTATGCAGTTTGGGTGAGTGAAATTATGCTGCAGCAAACGCGCATTGAAGCTGTAATCCCATATTATGAGCGCTTTATGAACGAATTACCAACCTTGGTGGATTTGGCACAGTGTGAGGATGATAGGCTGATGAAGCTGTGGGAAGGATTGGGTTATTATCATCGGGTTCGCAATATGAAACGATGTGCGATCGAATGTATGGAAACGTATCACGGTAATCTACCGGCTGATGTAACGGCGCTGCGCAAATTACCCGGCATCGGCGAATATACGGCCGGTGCCATTGGCTCTATTGCTTATGATCTTGCGGTATGTGCGATTGACGGCAATGTTTTGCGGGTTTTTTCACGGATTCTATGCAGTGACGCAGATATTTCCTTAACCGCAACCAAAAAACAATTTCACTCGATTATCCGTGAATATTTGCCACGGCGAAGCGGTGCCTTTAATCAGGCGCTGATGGAATTGGGGGAGCGCATCTGTATTCCCAACGGCGTACCACATTGTGCAGAATGCCCGATTCATGCAGAATGCCTGGCTTATCAAAACGGCTGTCAACTTTTGCTGCCGGTAAACAATAAAAAGAAAACGCGTACTTTAGAGGAACATACTGTTTTGATTTTAATCTGTGATCAAAGAGTTCATTTAATCAAACGTCCGAAATCGGGGTTGTTGGCCGATTTATATCAGTTTGACTTCTTGGATGGATTTTGTGATGAAGCTAAATTGAGAGAATATGCGCAAACTTACGGAGAGGTTCAATCTTTAGTGCCGCTTCCGGATACACATCATATCTTTACGCATAAGGAATGGCATATGCATGGTTGGCTTGCGGTGTGTAAAATGAAACAGCAGCGAGGATTATGGGCAAATCGGACGGAACTGGCACATACCTATGCGATCGCATCCGCTTTTGCCAAGTATAAAGAAATTTGTTTTGCTTATTTAGCAGGAGGATGTGGCAATGAATCGACAACTCTATGACCTGATTAATGCTTATGAGGCGGTAAGTGAACAGGAACAAGCCGATCGTCAAGTGATGTTGGACTTTATTACGACGTTTGAAGATGTTACAACGCGTAATAATCGCTTCGGTCATTTTAGCGCATCTCCGTGGATTATCAATGAAGATGCGACCAATGTATTGATGGTTTATCATCGGATTTACCAATCATGGAGTTGGTGCGGCGGTCACTTGGACGGCGACTTTGATCCGTTGGATACGGCCATTCGTGAAGGGAAAGAGGAAACCGGACTCACAAAGCTATCTTTGCTTTATCATCAGCCGCTGGCCTTGGATGTGTTGGCTGTACCGCCTCATGTACGTCGGGGAGTTTTTGTATCTTCCCATATTCATTTGAATATTACTTATTTATGTATGGGGGATGAAAGTGAAACATTGATGATCAAACCGGACGAAAACAGCGCAGTACGCTGGATTCCCGTTTCTGAAGTATTATCTATCGTACAAGAAAAAGATATGAAGCCGGTCTATGAAAAACTCATACAAGCAACGAAGCGATTTGTTCATTCATAGTTAATATGCAAGAATAGCGGATTTACAAGCAAATTTTGATTGAAAAACATAAGCGAACGAATGTAATTTACAGTAGGTATTTGCATGAATTTCCTGTATAATGAATATGGTGATATTATGAAAACATTATTTTTGGATTTAGATGGAACGATGTATCGGGGAACGCAGATTATGGAGGGAGGTAAGGAATTCATGGATGCTTTGCATGAACGAAAGATTCCTTATCTCTTTTTAACCAACAATTCCAAGCGTACCCGAGCCCAGAATTGTCAGCATATGTTGGACATGGGATATACCGATATTCGGGAAGAGGATTTTTTTACCAGTGCGATGGCAGCGGCTATTTATGCTCGTCGCCATTATGAAAAACGCCGTGCCTTTTATATCGGTGAAGATGGTTTAAAAGAGGCACTTGTGGAACAGGGCTTCACGCTGTGCGAAGAAAATGCTGATTTTGTGTTTATCGGTTTGGATCAAAAAGCGGACTATCAAAAATACTCTAAAGCGGTCAATGCGTTAACAAAAGGTGCTGTTTTGATCGGTACCAATCACGATCGCTTATTGGCACAACCCGGGGGGTTTGCGCTTGGGAACGGTTCGGTGGTGACGATGATGGAGTATGCGTCCAATCAGAAAAGTCCGCGTATCGGCAAACCGTATGCGCCGATTTTGGAAGAAGCGCTGCGGGTGAGCGGATGTAGTAAAGACGATGTGATATTGGTCGGCGATAATCTGGAAACAGATATTCGTTTGGGGAGTGAACACGGTGTAGAGACGGCCTTTGTATTGGGCGGTGTTCATGATGAATCCGATATTGATCGACTGCAAATTCACCCGGATCACATCGTAGCCGATTTATCGGAATTGCTTGTCGAACTTTGCCCATAAATACCAAGGAAATTGTTGGTAAACACTTAACTTTTGGTAAGGCTTGTGTTATACTAACTATGTGGTTATATCTACATAAGGAGGATGAAAAATGCCATATATTATTGATGTTCATGCTCGGGAAATTTTAGATTCTCGAGGCAACCCGACAATTGAAGTCGAGGTAGAAACCGCATCCGGTTCGATGGGTCGGGCAATGGTGCCCAGTGGTGCTTCCACCGGAGAGCGAGAAGCGTTGGAATTGCGTGATCAAGACAAATCCCGTTTCTTAGGAAAAGGTGTCTTGACGGCAGTGAATAATGTGAATGATATTTTAGCAGAAGTGGTTATGGGAATGGACGTAACCGATCAGAACGCGATCGATAAAAAATTGATTGAAGCTGATGGTACAAAGGACAAATCCAAATATGGTGCCAATGCAATTTTGGGTATTTCCTTGGCCGTAGCACACGCTGCCGCTGATTATTACGGCTTGCCGCTGTATCGTTATTTGGGCGGTATGAATGCTAAGACGTTGCCGGTTCCGATGATGAACGTATTGAACGGCGGAAGTCATGCGGATTCTTCCGTAGATTTCCAGGAATTCATGATCATGCCGGTTGGCGCTACTTCGATTCGTGAAGCCATTCGTATGGGGGCAGAAACATTCCATGCATTGAAAAAGGTTTTGAAGAACAAAGGACAGGTAACTGCGGTTGGTGATGAAGGTGGTTTCGCACCGAACTTGGGCAGCAACGAAGAGCCGTTGGAATGCATCATGGAGGCCATTCAGGCAGCCGGATATGTTCCGGGTAAAGACATTTGCATCGCAATGGATGTGGCAGCCAGTGAATTCTATAATACCGAAACCGGTAACTATGAATTGACAAAATCCGGACAGGGTGTGAAAACTACAGATGAGATGATCGCATGGTATGATGAACTTGTAGAGAAGTTCCCGATCATTTCTATCGAAGATGGTCTTGGCGAACGTGATTGGGACGGTTGGAAGAAACTGACTGAACACTTGGGTAAAAAGATTCAGTTGGTTGGTGATGACCTGTATGTAACCAATCCTGCTATTTTACAGGAAGGCATCGACAAGGATATCGCTAACTCCATCCTGATCAAAGTAAACCAGATTGGTACTTTGACGGAAACTTTTGATGCGATGGAATTGGCTAAGAAGCACGGTTATACGGCAGTAGTATCTCACCGTAGTGGTGAAACTGAAGATACGACAATCGCTGATATCGCAGTTGCATTCAATGCCGGTCAGATTAAAACCGGATCAATGTCTCGTACCGATCGTATCGCAAAATACAATCAGTTGATTCGTATTGAGGAAGAACTGGGAGAAGTTTCTTGCTTCCCGGGTAAATCCGCATTCTATAATATCTATAAGCACTAATAAAAAACGGCACATACGGCATTATGCGGTATGTGTCTTTTTTTCTGCTTTGAAGCGTGGACAGATATATTCAAGATACAGGATTATTTATACTTATCTTGACGCTCGAGTGTTATCATTTGATTAAAAAAGAATAAAGACTGCAATCCCTTTGAAAGATTATTGGATTTTACCGGCTTCATATCCGTCATCATTGGTTTCTTTCTTATAGATTAAGCGGGAAGAGCGATACGAAAGCCTAAAATGCTACTGATTTCTTAATAAAATAGTACCAGTATTACGCTATACCGTATAATAGTCTGATCGTATGTTGATAAGAACCATTTTCTTCGTTCGGTTCGCCTTTTCCTCTTACGGCAGCATAGTTCATTTTAGGGATTTCTACAATACTTGGCATGTTCTTTGGCAGCTAGAATTCTTTATATTCTTTTGATAATCAAAAGCCATATTCTCACACCTTCCTCGTCTGATTT
>CAJUGR010000046.1 GCA_910586285.1 uncultured Erysipelotrichaceae bacterium | reverse complement strand
CCAACGATGGAATCAATGAGCTGATTGGGGTCCACAAATTTTTGACCGCTCAAAGCTTCACCGGTGACATCACGATTATAAATATCAAAATAATCACTAAACAATGGGAGGGTATCATCCGCGGTGATCTTACCCGCAAAGAGCGCCTCGGGGTGCTCGGCAAGAACTTCTGCTGTGATCGGATCCGCATCGTGACTCTCCCGCCACATACCATTAGGGCCGATTGCACGATAATCCAGATTGATGTGATCATCACTGCGTCCGTTCACATAAACAAAACGATTCATCATCATCGGAATATACATTTCCTCCGGATACCACCCCAGTTTATAGGTTTCCGCTACATAGCTGAAATTCTCTGATAGAATTTGCGCTGAAGTATCACTTAACATAAACCACGGACTGCCGATTTGATACTCTTCTGTTAAGTTACGGCGAATGTGCATCCAATCGAAGATCTTGGCAGTACCTCTTGACAAGAAGCGAACAAATCTGCTGGTTGGGAATGCCAACATATTGGTGAACGGATAATAACGCCCACTCTTGGTTCGCAAGGCATCCGCATCCGTATCGGCTGTATAATAAAAATCTTTCCCTTTATGAGCCTCTAAAAACGATATAATCTCCGTTCTCGTCTTGACGGGGATCATACCGTCACTCAAATTGATATAATAATCAAAACCGCCCAATTCACAGGCATCCTTCATTTGAATAACCATACCGCGAGCCATGGACAAATCACCGCTTTGCGCATATTCCTGTTTCTTGGCAATATGAACGCGATTGTAATCGGCATAAACAAAGAAGATTTCATCACGTAAATCATTATCGTTAATCATAATAAAGACATGATCGCCCTGCTTGGTAAGCTGGTTGACCATTTCAACAATTTCTTCATATTCTCTGGCTGTATGAACCAAATAAGCTATTCTCATCTATGTATTCCTCCGTTATGATTATGATAACATTTATTATAACATTTTTTTGATAAAAAAGGGATAAAACGTTATAAACTGCATTTCCACCATGAAAAAAATGCCTGTGCAGGGCACAAGCATTATCAACAGAAAGTGAAAACTATTTCATCCAACCGTAGTCCTTTAAGCAGGCATCGACATTTTCTTCAAATGTACCGAAATCAATGCCGTATTGTTTACATTTATTCGCATCCAGGCGATAATCACGGAAACGATCGGCATAGCGCTCATGATTGGGGAGAATATAGGTGTCGATCTGTTCTTGAGTAAAACCAAGTTTGGCAGCGACAATCTTTGCGGCCTCATATGTGTTATGTGTATTCTCATCGGAGATATGATAAATGCCGGTTGGCAGCTCCATGATCTTAGTGAATACATCTGCGAACTTTTGGGCATAAGTCATACCGCGAATTTCATTGACAGTGAATTTAGTTGGATTCTGATAGAAAACCGCATTCATGACATTACGAATGATATTTGGAGATGCCTTGATGCCGGGACGATTCATACCGAACATCCAAGAGAAACGCAAGATGACATAATCACTTAATTGGGATGTGATAAATTGTTCACATTCAATTTTATGATTGCCATAGGCAGTAACAGCGCTTGGCTCACACATTTCATCAAACGGTCCTTTTTCTATCTTGGCATTAAAGCATTGTTCGGTACTGATGAAGATCAGCCGAGCTTTTTTAGCTTGGCAGCATTCACCGATCGCTTTGGTACAATCGACATTGATGCGATGGGTCAATTCCGGATAGTTCTCGCAATCGGCAGTTTGAGCCATTGCACCGGTATGAAAGACATAATCATAATCATGTGCCGTAAACCACTGTTTTACAGCCTCAATATCACTGAGGTCCAGTTCCTTACGGCTTAATGGACATACTTCATACTGATCTTGGATCGCTTCTTTTACAAGAGAGGCGATAAATCCGTTTCCGCCGGTGATTACGATTTTTTTCATAAACCGCGCTCCTTACGGAAGCCTTCCAGAATGGCAATAGAACTGCTGGTTCCGATACGCTCAGCACCGGCTTCAATCATCGCTTTACATGTTTGCCAATCGCGAATACCACCTGCGGCCTTGACTTTTACGTCATCCTTTACTGTATCCTTCATTAGCTTTACATCCTCAATGGTAGCGCCTCCGGTACCGAAACCAGTGCTGGTTTTAATGAAGTCCGGTTTTACTTCCTTGGCAATTTCTGCCAGCTTTTTAATTTCTGCTTTTTCTAAATAACAGTTTTCAAAAATGACCTTACTTAACACGTTATGTTCGCGACAAACCGCTACAATCCGGCGCATTTCTTCTTCAATATAAGCCCAGTTTCCCATCTTTGCTTCACCGATATTGATGACATAATCGATTTCATCGGCACCTTCAGCAATGGCTTGTTTCGTTTCCGCGACTTTGATTGCCAGCGGAGTTTGTCCCAATGGGAAGGAAATGGCTGCGCCAACGTGAACATCGCTGCCTTTTAACAGTTCCTTACATAAGGTGACCGGCGAGGAATTGATCGCTACCATTGCGGTACCCAGTTCCCGCGCTTCTTTACAGAGTTTCTCAAAATCAGCCTTGGTCGCATAGGCCTTCAAGAAAGTGTGATCGAAATATTTGGCAAGTGCTGCTTCCGTTAAGTTGTTGATATCCATAATAGATCCTCCTTTAATGTAATTACATTATAACATTATAATCTAACGTTGTCAAATAACTTTTTTTTCGTTATAATATTAGTACAAAGAAGGTAAAGCCATGGATAAACAAATTGCTAAGCATTTTATGATTCAAAAGAATTCACCGATTCCTTTATATTTTCAATTAAAGGCGCAGCTATTGGAATTATTAAAAGAGGGGGTGTTTCAACCAGGGGATAAATTGCCGACAGAGGCAGAATTTTGTGAGTTATTAGATATTTCCCGGCCGACAGTGCGCCAAGCTTTTTTGGAGTTGATCAATGAGGGATATATAAACCGAATGAAAGCCAAGGGCACATTTGTATCGCAACCGAAAATCGAGGGTTTCTTTTTTCAAAAGCTGAGCAGTTTTGATGAAGAAATGCGCAGTCTGCATTTGACACCGTCCACCTCAGTATTAACGAGCGAGGTCATCGCAACCCCGGAAATCTGTCAAAAGGTGTTTGCGAATAGTGAACAAGTCTTCCATTTGGAGCGATTGCGGTATGCGGATGAACAGCCGATGGTATTGGTCCATACGTATGTTCCTTATGAGCGTTTTTCCGGTATTGAAAAGGTTGATTTTGAATCGGTATCGCTATATGATGTCATGGCTCATGATTATGATACCCCGATTATTTATGTCGATCGCAGTGTTGAGGCGAGATTGGCACCGATGTGTGAGGCGAAGCTGTTGGAAATCGATCCCAAACAAGCCTTGATGCACGTAAAAACGATTGCTTATAATAAGGATGATCAACCGATGGAATTGTCGATCGCCGATTATCGCGGGGATCGCAATCAATTTAAGATGCGTTTAATGAATCGAGAAAGCTGATCTTGTGATCGGTTTTTTTGTATTTTCGGTTGACAGATGCCGGCAAAAGTAATACAATTCAGATAGATTGATATAATGATATAACAAATAGGAGGTGTGTTATGGAATTTTATCCCGGCTTTGCCATATCCAGCCGTGCGGATGACATGGATTTTGAATATGGTGATGATGTGTTCCATCCTCAAGCGGAGCAGCGAACGCTGGAATCAATTCGTGCTTCGCTTCAGGATCCGACCAGCAATGGACCTGCTATCCCTTACAGTATTGTGATGGATGTCGGACGAATTCAAGACAAGCAGGCGATGTTGGAGCGGAATTTGTTGTTTGGGGCGGTGACGTATGCGAAAGGTACGATTGGCAAGGAACCGGTACGTTCACAAGGTCATATTCATGCTGTTTCTCCTTCCTGCGGCAGTTCTACTTGTGAGGTGTATGAGATTTGGGATGGCGAAGCATTTATTTATATGCAGGAGTATGGCGATGATGATGCCGGTAATTGTTATGCGGTTCATGCCAAAGCCGGTGAGGTAGTGATTGTACCACCGGGTTGGGTTCATGCGACAATCAGTGCTAATGCCAAAAAGCCTTTGACCTTCGGCGCGTGGTGTGTACGGGATTTTGGTTTTGATTATGATCAGGTACGCGCCCATCATGGTATCGCTTTTTTCCCGGAAGTCAGCGAAGGAAAGGTGATCTGGAAACGCAATCCCCATTATCAAAGTGCTACACTGCACGTGATTGAAGCACATGATTATCCCCAATTCCAGTTAGAATCGGGGAAACCGATCTATACGCAATTTACGGAAGACCCCGATCGCTTCTTATTTGTATCACAACCAAAGCGCAAAGAAAAAGAATGGGAGGAATTTCACAAATGAAAGTAATCGAACCAAAAGTGATTCATGATTTTAATGATGTGGTCAAAGGATGTGATGTGACTTCATCATCCAAGGCCTACAAAGATGCCAAAGCATTTTATAAAACTCCTGAGGATTTGAGTGATGATACGGTGATGTATGACGTTTACCATTACACGCAGGGAGATGATAAACAAAGTGGCAATTTAAATTGGGGCTTAACGGTATTATATCCGGTTACCGTCAATCAGGAATGTAATATGACTCGCGGACACTGGCACAGCAATCGCAACTGCGCAGAATTCTATATCGGTATTGCGGGAGAAGGATTATTGATGTTAATGGATGAACAGGGCGAAACATGGGCGGAAAAGGTATATCCCGGTTCGCTGCATCACATTGACGGTAAATTGGCTCATCGTTTGATCAATACCGGTGATACCTTGATGAAGGTCGGTGCCTGTTGGCCATGCGATGCCGGGCATGACTATGATGCAGTGGTAAAACAACCGTTTGGTTATCGTGTTTATAAGAAAGACAATCAATTACAATTTGAGAAAGTGGAGGACAAATAATGACAAGCAAATATAATAAATTTCCAAGTACAAAAATCAAAGGACATGAAACAGAAGCTGTTGTAGGCTATGAAGCCATCATTAAAACATGGAAACAGGAAATCACTGCGCCGAAATATGTATTGGTATGCGACACGTATCCGGGTGTATATGATGAGGAAATCTTACCTGAGTTAGAAAAACTGGAGCCGTCACTGTTGATCAATATGATCGATATTTTCAAAGAAGAGAAAACAATCACGGAACAGATGAAATATCATTTAACCGATGATCGGGTATTTGGTAAAATGTATTATGGTGAAGTGATCGACTTTATTGATTTGGAAAAGCTGGAAGCGGCTCGTAAGCAAGTAGAAGCAGCACAGGGTACGGTCATTGTATATGGTTTCGCTGCTCACTTGGTGAACCCCGGTGATCGCCTGGTTTATTTCGATATGGCACGCTGGGAAATTCAAATGCGTTATCGTGCCGGCAAAGGCAATTATAAGTGCAGTAATTACGATGAAGATCCGCTGCGCAAAAACAAACGCGGTTTCTTTATTGAATGGCGAATCGCCGACAAGCACAAAATGTCGTTGTTTGAGGACATCGATTGGCTGATCGATACCAATAAGAAAAACGACCCGAAGATGATACCGGGTGCAGCATTGCGCGATGGTTTGCGTCAGATTGCCCAACAGCCGTTCCGGACCGTTCCCTATTTCGATCCGGGTGTTTGGGGCGGACAATGGATGAAGGAAGTCTGCGACTTGGATCGTGAAAAAGTAAACTTTGCCTGGAGTTTTGACGGCGTTCCGGAAGAAAATTCACTCTATTTGGAATTTGCGGACGGTATTGTAGAAATTCCGGCCATGGATCTGGTATTGTATCAGCCGAAAGCGCTGTTAGGACAACAGGTTTATGCACGCTTCGGTGCCGAATTCCCGATTCGCTTTGATTTTCTCGATACGATGAGCGGACAGAATTTGAGTTTACAGGTGCATCCGGTAACGGAGTATATGCATAAGCAGTTCGGCATGAGTTATACCCAGGATGAAAGTTATTATATTTTGGATGCCGGGGATGATGCCTGTGTTTATCTGGGCTTGAAGGAAGGTATCGACAAGGATGAGATGATTGATGATTTGCGTCGTGCCAACCGCGGTGAGATCGAATTTGATGCCGAGAAATATATTAATAAATTCCCGGCAAAGAAGCATGATCACTTCCTGATTCCGGCCGGCACTTGTCACTGCTCGGGAACGAATGCGATGGTATTGGAAATCAGCGCCACTCCGTATATCTTTACTTTCAAACTGTGGGATTGGGGTCGTCTTGGGATGGACGGTCGTCCGCGCCCGGTTCATGTGGAACACGGTAAGGAAGTCATTCAGTGGGATCGTACCACCAAATGGGTGGAAAAGAATTTGGTTAATGCGATCTATGAAGTCGAACATAATGAGAATTATGTAGAGGAACATACCGGTCTGCATGAATTGGAATTCATTGAAACAAGAAGAATCTGGAGCGATCGCACCACTCATCATGATACGGACGGCGGTGTCAATATGTTAAACTTGGTGGATGGTAAGGAAGCTGTTGTGGAAAGTGAAGACGGAAGCTTTGCGCCGTTCGTGGTTCATTATGCGGAAACCTTCATTATTCCGGCCAGCGTCGGTAAATATACAATTCGTCCTTACGGGGATTCCGAAGGTCAGAAAATCGGTGTCATCAAAGCTTATGTAAGAAAACAGTGCTAAATGATTGAGTTTATGATATGATAGTGCATGGAGGTGGCTTCATGACCCAGTTGGATTTTGATAAGGGGGCCGTCCCTTTATATGTTCAAATTAAAATGATTATTCGCGATAAAATTCTTGCGCGGGAGTATGCCCCCGGCGATTCCTTGCCGAGTGAGGCGCAGCTTCAGGAAATGTTTCACGTTTCCCGCATTACCGCTCGTCAGGCGATTGCCCAGTTGGAAAGCGAGGGGTTGGTAGAGCGCGCTCGCGGTAAAGGTACGCGAGTGGTCTACCCGAAAAAAATTGAAGAACAATTGGTCGGTATCAAAAGCTTTACCAATGAAATGTTGGAACGAGGAATCAAGCCGAGTACCCGATATGCGCATATGAGCTTGGTCGAGGCCGATGCCCATTTATCAGAAATATTCGGTTGTGCCAAAAAGGATCCGTTGTATCGGCTGGATCGGGTACGCTGTGCCGATGGAGAACCGATTGTCTATTTCATCAGCTATTTCTCCAAAGACCGTGACCTTCCGTTAGACGATGCATGCTATTACGATAGTATGTATGCGTTATTGGATGAATTGAAGATTAATAAGCCGGTCAAAACCCGTGAGATTTTCAAGGCGGTTACGGCCAATCGGGAAGTCAGTGAAAAACTGGATATCAAACCGGGCGATCCGCTGTTGATTCGGGAACGCGTTTCTTATGATCATGAACAAAAGGTATTGGAGTATACGGTGTCTTATTATTTGGGTGAGCGTTATTCTTATACGCTGGAATTGGGCGGAGATTCACCGTCAACACCACAATGACGTTAAGTGTCAACTTAAGGTGAATAACACCGAAAGCCATGTGATGTGCAGCTTCGCATAAAAGCCGCTGCGCATCACTTCTTTTTGGCAAAAACAGCAGAATAGAAGCGAAAGCGATTCATTTAAAATGAGTAAAGGAATAAATGATAAGAGAAAGGAAAGTGATGAGAATGAAGATAAAGGCGGTATTTTTCGATATTGACGGTACATTTTTTGATCATCACCGCGGCTGTGTGCTGCCGGAGAGCTTGGAAGCGGTAACGCGGTTAAAGCAGAATGGTTATAAAGTAGCTTTGTGCAGCGGGCGCGCTAAGGAATTGGCGGAACAGTTAGGCGTTTTACAAATGTTTGCGTGGGACGGTTATGTCGGCGGTGCCGGATGCAGCGTTTATGATGAATCCGGAAAACTGATTCAGGAGTCTTATTTTACCGAAGAACAATGTCAAAAACTGTTCGACCTCGGCAAACAATACCATGTTTGTATTCATTCTCATGGCAAGTATGATTTTATGACGATGCCGGCCAATGAATATTCCTTAAAGGTATTTCATGATTTTCACTGTAATGTGCCAATGGTGCGCGAGTGGCGTCATGAGCCGTTGATAGCGCTCAGCGCTTATGAAAAGAAGGGATACGATTGGAGCCCTTTCGAGAATATTGAAGGCCTTGAGGTTCAGCATCCCTGTGATACCTGCGTGGATTTCTTAAGGAGTGATGTGAACAAAGCAACGGGCATTCATGTTCTGATGGATTATTGGGGCTTTGCGCCGAATGAGTATATGGCATTCGGTGATTCGATGAATGATAAGGAAATGCTTCTGGAAGCAGCTTGCGGTATTGCGATGGGAAGCGCTAATGAACGGTTAAAGCCATATGCAGATAAGGTGATCGGCTCGTCAAGTGAACCAACGATTGATCAAACGCTGAAAGAAATGAAACTGATATAATGATAAGAAATCATTCTGTTTCCCGTTGGGAGTGGAATGATTTTATTGCATTCGAAGGTGCTTTCCCCTATAATATACATGTATGGAGGATGTTATGTGTAAAGGATTGGTATTGTTTGATTATGACGGAACGCTGGTGGATGAGCGTGACGGTATCTATACTCCCACCGACTTAACTAAGAGCGCTATTCGTCAATTACAAGAGGCAGATTATTTTTGTGTGTTGGCTACGGGAAGGGCACTCAGTTATATCCCACAGGCAGCGCGATCGTTGGGTTTGGATGGTTTTGTCGCCAGTAACGGCGCTTATGTGGTGGTTCATGATAAGATGATTCATCATGCGAAATTTGAAGATGATGAGTTACAGGAATTGATTCATTATATGGATGAACATTCGATCAATTATTTTCTCGAAGCAGCTGATCATTCTTATGTAAAGGATATGCAGGAAAAAGAGTATCGGCATTTGATGGATCTTTATCAGCTGCCGAAAGAAGGATTTATCCCTTATCAAGATTGGGATCAGGTACGCGGCAAGATTGAAAAGATCACCCTGTTTTTTCAAGATCGTTCCTTTTTGGAACAGGTGGGTCATGAGCTAGAAGCAAAATTCCTGTGTTCCTATCATCGCGGCGCAGATAGTTTTGACATCACCAAGAAAGGGGTTCATAAAGGAGCCGGTGCGCAAAAGATCATCGAAGCATTCGGGATTCCTATGGAAGCGACCTATGCGTTTGGGGATGGCGATAATGATGTGGATTTGTTAAAAACGGTAAATTGCGGCATTGCCATGCGTAAGCATAATCCGCTTTTGGATGCGGTAGCAGATATGGTATGCCCAACCGTAAAAGAGGAAGGAATTTATACAGCCCTAAAGAAAATGGAGGTAATTTAACATGGCTATGGTAAAGCTGTCCCCTGCATTTAAAGATTATTTGTGGGGAGGAACAAAACTGAAAGAACGCTATAACAAAGTCAGTGATATGGATATTATGGCGGAAAGTTGGGAATTGTCAACGCATAAGGACGGGCAAAGTGTTGTCGCAAGCGGACCGTTCACCGGTATGCAGTTAAGCGATTATTTGGAAAAATTGGGTAAAGAGGCTCTGGGCAGCAAAGGTGCGGCTTTTGATAATTTCCCGATTTTGATTAAATTCATTGATGCCAAGGGTTATTTGTCCATCCAGGTACATCCGGATAATGATTATGCTTTGCGGGTAGAAAATGAATACGGTAAAACGGAAATGTGGTATATTTTGGAAGCAGAACCGGGTGCATGTTTGTATTATGGAACCAACCAGGAAATCAGTAAGGAAGAATTCCGCGAGCGTATTGAAAATAATACGATTCTGGATGTGTTGAAGTCAGTACCGGTTCATCAGGGCGATGTATTCTTTATCGAATCGGGAACCATTCATGCGATCGGTGCCGGAATCGTTATTTGCGAAATCCAACAGAATTCGAATACAACGTATCGCGTATATGATTTCGGCCGTGTCGGTAAGGACGGAAAACCGCGTGAGCTGCATATTGATAAGGCAATTGAGGTTTCTAACCTAAAGCCGATTGAAAGTAATTTCAAACCGGCCGGAAAAACAGAAGATCATGGTACTTATACTTGTGCCATGATGGCAACGTGTGATTACTTCACCACATATGTTTATGATGTGAAAGAAGAAGCTGCCGTGGATGTGAATGAGGAAAGTTTTGCATCCTTCATTATCGTCGATGGAGAAGGCGAGATTGAAAACGGGGATACGAAAATGCCGATAACCAAAGGGGATTCGATCTTTGTCAGTGCCAATTCCGGTAAAGTTTGTGTCAAGGGTAAGTGTCGCTTTATTTTATCAAGAGTGTAATGAGGATGCGGCGGGACAAAGACCTGCCGCTTTTCCATTTTACCCGTTTCTTACAAGAAAAGCTATGATGAGAATCCGACTTTAGGAGATAATGTGCGATGATTCACGCGCAAGAAAGGAGAATGTGGATGATCACAGAAAGAATTCCAATTTCGGTTGGGACAAAACCTACCGAAGCGGTGTTACAGACTTATTTTATGGATGCTTCTGATGAACTGTTCGACAGTGATAAGCGACCGGCGATTTTGTTAATGCCGGGTGGAGCGTATCGTTATACATCGGATCGTGAGGCAGAACCAATCGCATTACGGCTGAATGCTATGGGGTATCAGGTCGCTGTTTTGCGTTATTCGTGTGCTCCGGCAGCGTTTCCGCAGGCTTTGTGGGAATGTGCCGCTGCCTTTCGTTTTTTAAAAGACAATGCCGCAGAATACAATATAGATAAGAAACGCATTTTGACCATGGGCTTTTCTGCGGGCGGTCATCTTGCGGCAAGTCTCGGTATTTATTGGAATCATCCACTGATTACCGAAGTGTTTCAGGATCACACTCTGCGCCCATATGCACAGATCCTCTGTTATCCGGTGATTACTGCCGGCGTACAGGCACATGAAGAAAGCTTTCGCAACTTATTGCAGGAGGACTATGATAAGCCGGAAATGCGTGAATTGGTTTCATTAGAACGTCAAGTTCATCGTGATGTACCGCGAACATTTATCTGGCACACTCACAGTGATCCGACTGTACCGGTTGCCAATTCCCTGTTATTTGCTTCTGCTTTGGTCAAGGCAGGGGTATTGTGTGAGTTCCATATGTACGATAAAGGCCCTCATGGTTTGGCAACAGCCGGAAAACTGACTCGACGCAGTGATGGTGAAAAACTCCAGCCTGAATGTGAAAGCTGGTTATCTCTGTTGGAAACCTGGCTGAATTCTTTATGAATTAAATAGAACCCCAAATGACCGCGGTATCACAGAAGGAATTCTTGATAATTTTGCAAAAAAAGATAGATTATTTCCGCAAAATGCGATATGATTATACCGTGGTCAAAATGAAGCAGTCGTGGTGGAATGGCAGACACGCTACTTTGAGGGGGTAGTGAGCGTATGCTCGTGTGAGTTCAAATCTCATCGACTGCACCAACTATAAAATAAGCCCATAACTAAGGGCTTTTTTATTTTAATGGCATAATTTTGGCATAAAACATTCGCTTGTTTTTTTGTTTGTTATATGGAATAGTATACATGAGGTGATTTTATGGCACAACAAAATGAATAGAAAATAAACTACACTTAAAAACACTCTTCATTATCTGTTCTCCCTTCATGTTAATTTTACTATACCACAGCATAGTAAATATTTCCAATATTTACCAGTATATTTTCCATATTTTAGGTGGTAATATATGATCGTGGAGAGATATTAGGGTTCTTAATTGTTACATTTCGCTATATAATTAAAGGAAACGAAAAGGGAGGTATAAGAAGATGGAAAACAAAAATCTGGTAGATGCGATATGTGAAATGGTGAAGCATATCCATAACAACACTTCATTAAAACGCATTTATAATCTGGTTGTTTATTTGCCTCGCAATGAAAAAGCCGGCTGATTACGATGGGGAGGCTGATTTTTTTTGCGAAAAGATCAAAAAAATATTGATTTTATTCAGGAATGTCATATAATAATAGTGACCGTAGTACTCGCACCTCTTTACAATGTGGCCCAGAGTACTCTTTTTAATTATAAGGAGACAGATAAAGTGAATGCAAAAAGAGAACTAAAAAAGGCATTATCATTTAAAGATCAATTGAGTCATTTAATAGATGACAAAAAATTAATTGTTAATAATAAAGAAAACGCATTAACAATTTTAAAACATGAGAATTACTATCGGCTAAGTGGATATATGATTGATTTTTTAGACGAGCAAGATCATTTTCATCAAGACGTCACATTTGAGTCAATATATAATATTTATAAAGCAGAGAAGGAAATTAGATCAACACTTTTTGAATTGGTCAATGATATAGAAGTATATCTTAAAACGCAGATTGCAAATTATTTCAGTTTAAAATATGGTGCAATTGGATATTTAAATCCATTGAATTATAAACATGAATATGGAAAAGATTATAGTGATGTAATTCATCTACTAAAAAAATTTGATGAAATAATTTTGAGAAATTCTAATAACTTAATAGTTAAACATCATAATAACGAATACAATGGTTTCATGCCTTTGTGGGCTATGGTTGAGTTGATGTCATTTGGGATGATTTCAAAATTTTTCTCAGCAATGAAGACATCAGATAAAAAAGCAGTTTGCAGAACAGGTTACAAAGATATTACATATGATAAATTAGAGAGTTTTTACCATAGTATAGCCTATTTAAGAAATCAATGCTGCCATTATCAAAGATTTTATAGAATTAAACATCCTATAAAACCAAAAGCTTATTCTACAAGTAATATAGATTTAGGGGAAGTTAAAATAAATTCAACGTATAGTTTAGTTTTGGCATTATTGTTTGTTAATCCTAATACTAAGTTAGGTGAAAGGGCAATAGGAAAATTAAAAAGTATAGAATATAAAGCTCATATCGATTTCATAAATAATTATGGGTTTAATAATAATTGGCAAGATAGACTTTATGAAGTGAATGGTCATTGTATTAAAAATTAACTTTTAGTTAGCAAAACATCCCACCCCTTAATTAGAGAGAAGGGGCTTTTATTGTGCTTTCTGCGATTTGTATTATTTTTACTTTTTGTCCATTTTTGCCTTTTCAATCGTCTCGATCATCGCTTTTCTGATGACTTCCGACTGCGTGATGCCTAGGGCGCAAGCTGTTTTAAATTCATCAACAAACTTTGCTTGATAAGAGCAGCTTAATTTTTTAATATTATTCTTGGCGTATTTTTTTTGCGGAGAATATTTATCCTGCATTATAAGTCCTCCTTGATGTAACAACATACGTAAAAACAAGTAATAAGTAGCATATCCACTTAATAAAATCAAATAGGGTAGAATTGTAGAACTCACTATCTAGTCCCTCTAAGACTAGCATGATACCAGAAATAAAAATGATAAGTTTAAAAATGTTGGTTTTCATATTTATTGGGGAAATGAATGTGATATAATATAAAAGGAAAGGGAAAGAGGATTATTTCCTCTTTCTCTTTGACTTATCGTGTTTCTCTTTTTCTTTTTTGTAGTTATCACTAGGCAAACAGTTGAAACTATGTAGAAGATTGATTCCGATAAGTCTTTTATTATTTCACTTATTTTATCATCCATTTCCTTTTCCTCCTTTCTGACTATATTACACAATATACGTACGTATATGTAAAGAGAAAAGAGGTTTTTTTTGACTTTAGTTGCTTTTAATTATAGTGTTGTGACATGAATAGTGTCACAAATAGGTGTATG
>CAJUGR010000045.1 GCA_910586285.1 uncultured Erysipelotrichaceae bacterium | reverse complement strand
TTGACCGCAAAAAAAGCATGATCGTTTCTCATGCTTTTCATTTCATAGTTATTTTCTGATATTCCTTGGCTGCCTGAATCAGCGTTTCCTTTTCCTGACGTGTCAGCTGTTTGATTTCATATTCTCGCTTCATCGCTGCATGACGATCCTCACAAAGCTCAAAATATACGCAGGCAAGCGGTGGATGGGCTTTGGTGTATTTCGCTCCTTTGCCGCTTTGGTGTGCTTCCCAACGATGCTTTAAATTGATTGTCCAACCGGTATATAATGTTTGATCACAGCATCGTAATATGTAAACATATGCGCCGTCTTCTGCCGGCAATTTTAACATGGTTCTACCTCTACGACACTCGCCAGCCCACCCAGTGAGGTTTCCCGCAGTTCCATTGGCAGTTTTCGTCCGGTTTCATTCATCGTTTTTACTACCATATCGAAGCTGACCCGGTTTTGTTTCACTTTGGAAATAAATTCTGATAATACTGCCGCATCCAATGCTCGCAAAGCCGCAATGGCATTGCGTTCAATACAGGGAATCATCACATAGCCGCCGACCGGATCACACGTCAATCCCAAATGATGCTCAATTCCCATTTCGGCCGCATATTCAATTTGATGATCGCTGAGGCCGCGCAAATAGGCCACCATCGCCGCACCCATTGCACAGGCCGCACCGATTTCTGCCTGACAGCCGCCCTGAGCGCCGGAGATGGTCGCATTTTGTTTGATGAGATTTCCGATCAAACCGGCAATTTTCAGGCCGCGAATCAACGCTTCCCGCTGCAATTTACGATCATAATAGTAATAATAGATTAACGAAGGTAAAACACCGCTGCTACCTAACGTCGGAGCCGTAACAGTCATACCGCCGGCGGCATTTTCTTCACTTGCACTGTATGCATAGGCGCTTAACAACAGCTTTTCTTTTTCCATGGCACTTTCACATAAATTGGCCTTATCCAATAATTTACGCCCGATCCGCTCCAGTTTCAGCTTTCCCGGCAATAAACCGCGGGTGTTTAAGCCATTATCGACAGTGGTACACATTTGAAGTAAAATATCAGTCAAGTAATCATCGATTAATTCAAAACGATCCACATAGTCACAAAGCGAAATCCCCTCGCTTTCACAATAGGCTCTGATTTCCTTTAAAGTATTATGAGGATATATCTCTTCCCCTTCCAAGGCTTCTCTTCCTTCCACCGCAATCGCACCGCCGCCAAGTGAATAAAATGTCCAACTGTCAATCGGTTCACGGTGCGCATCCAACGCTGTGAAAGTCATCGTATTGGGATGTTTCAGATTTTCCCCGCTTTTGAAATGGACCGCACAGGGGATCGGTTGAAGCGCCTCAATGATAGCTTTATCACTCATATGACCTTTTCCGGTCAAGGACAAGGAGCCAAACAGATCCACATCATAAGCGTGTGCCTCGGGAAACGTTTCACGAAACATCAGTGCGGCTCGTTGCGGACCCAAAGTGTGCGAAGAAGAAGGTCCCGGACCGATGCGAAATAATTCTTTTAATGACTGCATATTCATCCCTCCTTCAGACTCAGTAAAAACAATTCAAAGCCCAACTTTTTGTCGATGCGCCCAGCTTTGATCGACTGATCCAATTGCGCCAATTTGGCTAAAATATTTAACAATGTATCCATGGAAAAGCGATGAATCATTCCCAACGCCAATTTAACACGATAAGGATGAAGTGAATATTCCGCAGCGATTTCATCCGGATGAGTCCAACCCTGTAATTGCGCGCATTTTACTTGATATAATAAATGAAACTGCGATGAAATCAAAGCGATCAGATAAATGGGATCCTTATTTAAAACCTTTAAATCCTCCCAGATCATAAAACACCGACGTATATCTTTATCCACCACGGCATTGACCAAGGCAAACACATCCTCTTCTAAGGAACGCGATATCAACTGTTCAACCATCGTTTCATCAATCGTATCGCCATATAAAGCCAACTTATCCAATTCATTTTGAATGATGCCGATATCACACGGCAACCGCTGGATCAAACAAGATAACGCTTTAGGAGAAAGCGATAAACCTCGTTTCTGTAATTGTTCCTGAAGATAAGCGGGCATACCTTTGCGATCCAATTTATTACATACGATAATTTGACACAGATCCTTCATTCGCTTTACATTTTTCTTACGTAAATCCAGTTTCGCAAACGCGCCGGTTAATATCAATACAGTGGTATTCATCGGCTGATTCAAATAGGCTTCCAGCTTAGCAAGATCTGCGGTTGTGGTTGGTTTGGTACTGAGAAAATCCGCATTTTCCACAATAACACACTTTTTCTCACTGAAAAAAGGGATCGTCATCGCATCTGCCAGAATCGTATCCATATCGCTGTGTTTCGCTTGATAAGTTGCCGTATTCATATCATCACGCCCGCCGATTTCTTCCTTCATGACACGATCAATAGCTTTGCGCACCTGATAAGCTTCCTCACCGTAGATCATATAATTCATATGCTAATCACCGATACTTATTATACCAAATTCATTGGTCGCCGTCTTGTAAATTGAAAAGATATTTGTTATTTTAATCGAAACAGCACCGTGATGCGGCGTATCCAAAATATGTACCGCTTCGTTTTCCAAAGTCTCTAAGGTTTGCGAGGCCGGATGTCCGTAAAAATTACGCGCTCCACACGATATCAGTCCCAAAAGCGGATGAACTTGATGGATAAACGGCGGTGATGATGCGCTCTTGGAGCCGTGGTGACCGACCTTTAAAACATCGGCATGTATGGACGGATAGCTTTTTAACAGCGCCTTTTCTGCCTCCTTACCACTATCACCCATAAATAAAAAGGTAGTATCGAACGCCTGAAAATATGTGATGAGGCTGTTTTCATTGCGATCAGAAAATTCACGATCCGTTAACAGAAATTGAAATTGAAAATGACCAAAGCGCACTGTGTCCTGTTGCTTCGTGCGAATGATTTGTTTGATCGGTATCTGCTCCTGTAACTGCGGCAAAGCGCCGTTATGATCCAGATCCTCATGCGTGATGATCACCAAATCCAAGGCCCTAATTCCTCGTGCCTGTAAAACCGGAACGATGATATCCGTTGCATGATCGCGATATTCACTGCCCGCCGCATCGATTAAAATGTTACCCTGATGAAACGGCAATGAGACCAACGTACAATCCCCTTGTCCCACATCAATCATCATGACTTCTGCATAAGGCCGTAAATACGGCTCCGCCTGGGTAAAACAAAACAGTGTAATCAACATCCATGCATAGCGCCTTTCTCCGCGCCCCAAAAAGGCCAATAAAATGCCATACCAAAGTATGATGAACCAAAATGATGCCTGATAATAAAAGCATGCTTGCCACAAATCCAAGCTTCTTGCCCATTCCAACAAATGCCTTGATGCTTCATACCACAGAGATAACGGAAAGATTACATAGAAAAGTGCCAAGGTGTAATTCATCATAAGCAGAAGCCTTAATGGCATCATTAACAAGATTTGCCACAAATCAACGGTATGAAAATAATAAAACTGTAAGGGAATCAATATCAAGGCGCTCATCGCTAAGCGCAGCGGTTTTTTTACCGCAAACAGGGAGATAAAGCGAAAGGCAAACGGCAATGCCAAGCACAGTTCCTTAGCCAAGTACGGGCGCAAAAACAACAACACCAGAACTGAAATTCCTAAATTATCCTGCGTCGAGTGATCGGGAAACAGCCAAGGAATTAAACGGAAACAGATAATTCGCACCAATGTATCACGAAATGATGTAAGATAAGCCAGTATCGCACTCAATCCCAAGGCGATTGTATCACTATGACGTTTGGACAGCCATAAACTTAACAGATAATGCAAGAGGCGCAATAACAACGTTATATACATTCCATCTGCCGTGATCAGTGAAAGTGTTTCTTCATCGCTGCGCAGATGTAGCAGCGTTTCCTTTAACCATTCGCTTACATCCTCTTCATGCGCCTGAATACGCTGCCAAAACTTGGCCCGTGGGGTCGCGCCAGAATGTTGTTCGATGACTTGGGTGATTTCACAGCGTGAAGAAACATTGCGACGCTGCCAATACGCCACAAAATCAAATACGCCGAAATTGCGATTGGCTTGAATCTTATCACATTGAATACGTGCTTCGATCACATCGTCCGGCACTGCTTCCTCCAGCCCGCTCACAAGAAATCTTGTCCCATTTCCTTTCGCAACGACATACGTATTTCGCACTTCTAATACCGTAAAACGAAGCGAATCCGGCAACGGTGAAATCGTTTGGGGAATGGATCGCCACCATAACAATCCCAATAAGCACAGCGAAACGAAACACCACTTCCCTTGATGACGATATAAGAAGATCATTGTCACCACAAACAGAAAAGGCAGGGCAAAGATAGGACAAATGCATATGCCATATGCACAAAGTCCCACGTACAGCCACGTGGATTTCATAGACAAATCTGATCTGCCATTTTCTCATACATTTTATCACCGATTCCCTTAACCCGCTTAATATCCTCCGGCTGTGTAAACGGATTCTTTGTGCGCTCAGCAATGATGCGCTCCGCCATTTTCATTCCGATTCCCGGTAAAGCATCCAACTGTTCTGCACTTGCCGTATTGATCGAAATACAAACTTCTTCCTGCTTTTCGGGAATAACCAATACTTCACCCGATTCCAGATTTCGTGTTTGATTGACAGCGGAAAGATCAGCTTCACTGTGAATTCCCCGTGCCGCTTGGATTGCCTCCGCTACCGTTGCATCCCAAGGTAATTCATAAACACCAGGCTGTAATACCGCACCCTTCACCTCCACTGCCTTTGTGTTTGAATGGGTTAATGACAACGGCTGCTTTTCCTTTTGAAACCCCATAATCCCCATTCCTGCCAAGCCCAAGATCAAAAACAGGATACGACCATTGCGCATAAAAAAACACCTCCTAATTCTTTATATCGAATCGAAGATGCTCTTTACAAAAATTAAGTGGATCGTAATTCAAATTGCCAATCCTTTGTAATTTAATGCAAGGAAACGATTTTCACATCGTAGGGAATTTCCGCTTGGCTTACATTAATCGTTTCGCCGACTTTTTTATCCATCAACGCAATCGCGAGCGGTGTGATGTTAGACAGCTTGCCGTTTAACGGATCGGCTTCGATGGAACCGACGATCGTATATGTTTCTTCTTCTTGAGTGGAGAGATCCAATATCGTAACGGTGGACCCCAATGTTACAGTCTTACTGGACGAAGAACCCTTATCCTCTTCAATGATTTCCGCATTCGCAATCATTGCCTCTAAATCACGAATTCGCGCTTCCACCCGAGCCTGATGGTCTCGCGCCGCATCATAATCGGCGTTTTCACTCAAGTCACCCTGAGCCCGTGCTTCCTGTAATTCACGAATGACTTCTTTACGGACAACGTGTATTAATTCTTCCTGTTCACGCTTCAGTTCATCCAAACCTGCCTGCGTCACTAAAAATTTTTCTTGAGCCATGTTTTCACTCCTTATTCGTGCCCTATTATAGCACGTTTTGATGGATAATACTACTGATTTTTGTGATTAACAAATCGATCGCCACCATGTTTTGACCACCTTCGGGAATGATGAGATCCGCATAGCGTTTACTGGGCTCCACAAACAGATTATGCATATCACGCACCGTGCTTGTATATTGATCGACCACAGAATCCAAAGTTCTTCCTCGCTTTTTCACATCCCTTACCAAGCGGCGAATAAAGCGAATATCCGCATCGGTATCGACAAAGATTTTAATATCGCATAACTCTCGCAGCTGTTTTTCTTCCAGCACAAACAGTCCTTCCAACACCACGACATCACTGGGCAAAATTTCTTCTACGACATCACTGCGGGTATGATGAACAAAATCATAGGTCGGTTTGGCGATTTTTTGACCGTTTAACAGCTCCTTAAGCTGCTTGACCAACAATTCATGATCAAACGCAAAGGGATGATCATAATTCGTCTTGACCCGCTCTTCCATCGTCTTCTCTGACTGATCTTTATAATAATCATCCTGACGAATGATAACCACAGATTTACTGTCTTCATAAGCGGCTTTGAGTTGTTGAGATATTGATGTTTTTCCCGATGCGCTGCCACCCGCAATGCCGATGATTATCGCCTTTTTCATCTTGTCATCCCCTAACGCAAATATTGACTGACATTTGCTTCATGCTCTTCGAGCGTTTTCGCATAGTATACTTTTCCATCGCCGTAAATATCAGCCATGAAGTATAAATAATCACTTTCCTGCGGATGTAAAGCCGCATCAATGGCATCCTTTCCCGGATTTAATATCGGACCGATCGGCAAACCGGCATTCAAATAGGTATTATAAGGTGAGTCAATATTTGAATTGAGTTCACAATCCTCGGCATGTTCATAATCCTCATATAGTGCATAACATACAGTCACACTGGACTCCAATCGCATATCAATCGCCAAACGATTATAGAAGACACCGGCGATTAGTTTCATATCCGCTTTGCTTTGTCCCTCATACTGAACCAAAGAAGCCATTGTCATCAATTCATGAAGTGAGAGCGAACTTCTCTCAATATCACTCTTTAGTGAATCATACACTTGTTCAAATTGATTTAAAAAAGTTTCGGTTACTTCTTCCTTGGTCGCTTGTAAATCAAAATGATACGTTTCCGGATACAAATAGCCTTCCAACTTAACTCGTGTTTGATCATTCAGGATGCTTTCATCCAAAAAGTCATATTTGGCAATCAAAGTGCGCAGATAGTCCTCATCGTTCCATAATGCGATGAACTCATCAGCGGAAATGCCCAACTGCTGTTCCAATTCCTTTGCAATATCCTTGGCCCACATTCCTTCCCTAATCGTGATTCGTGCCTGTTGAGCAGCAGCATTTCCGGAATCATTGAGATAGCGTAAGATATCCTTGGTATCCCATGCTTTATCAAGTTGGAAATGCCCCGCTTTGATTTGATGTAAGCCATTGAGTCTGGCATAGATTTTCGCCGCGGTCTCGCTTTTGATTATATCTTCATCGGATAAACGCGCAATCACCGCCGCAACACTGTCTCCTTCTTCCACTTCAAACAATACCGTCTCACTCTGTGAGGCAACTGGCTGTAAGTTTAACTGATATACGAGAAAACCGGAGAGAAATACCAGAACGACAAGCAAAAATGCGATCACACCGACAAGAACTTTTTTATTCCACTGTTTCATCTTCACTAAACGCTCCCAAAACTTCTTCTACCATTGCCCATTCTTCTTCACTTTCAATCGGCAGAAGATTTCCTGCTTCATCATAAGCTGAGGCGTAGACCTCACCGCTTTCATCCTGCGGATCGCTAAACACCACATACTTACGCTGTTTTTCTTCATTTTCAAAGGTAAACAGAATCTCCATTTCCATTTCTTTTCCATCCTCATCATGGACATACAACGTATTTGATTCCAACATAACCATTTCTCCTTACATAAAGCAAGGGGCTTTTAACCCCTTAATTGTTACTGTCCAGAAAGCTTTGTAAAATCTGTACAGCCGCCATCTGGTCGATTACTTTTTTTCTTTTTTTACGCGATACATCCGCTGCGATCAAAATCTTTTCCGCCGCTACTGTGGTTAAACGTTCATCCCACAGCACGACTTTCACGCCAAGCGTTTCCAAGCGTTGTTTGAAAGCGATGGATATTTCGCCGCGAATTCCGACATCACCGTTCATATGCTTGGGAAGTCCCAACACCACGGTGTTGGTTTTCAATTCTGCAATCACTTCACTGACCTGCGCAAATGCATCATCGTAATCATCAGCCGCGAAGCGCAACGTTTGATAAGGTCGTGCAATCATTCCCAATGCATCAGATACGCTGATGCCGCAAGTAACACTGCCCAGATCCAATCCCAGAACGCGCATTCTTATTCGTCATCCTTCAGGTAGGCACGTACCAGTTCCTCAATGATTTCATAACGCTCAACGCTCTGAATGATCGTCCGCGCATTTTTATGAGAGGAGATATAAGCCGGATCATTGGAAATCAGATAACCGGCCAACTGATTGACGGAATTGTAGCCGCGCTCATCCAGTGCATCCTTCACAATCCGTAAAACGTGCTTAATGTTATCACGCCGCAATTCATCCGATTTGAATGACATGGTTTCAGTAATATCTTTCATGGTATTACCCCCTTTTCTTTTGCTACTTAATATTTTAACGTAAAATGCGAAAAATTTAAAGTACTAATCCGAGTTTATTTTTAATCATTGCGATGACATCCGTAATTTTTGTTGTGTCTTTTGCGCCTGATTGTGCCAGATCAGGACGACCGCCGCCTTTTCCACCGCACAACAATGCTGCCTCTTTCACCAGTTCACCGCACTTGATTCCGCTTTGTACAGCTGCCGATCCGGCCCCGGCAACGAATACCGCTTTATCCTCCGATACGGAAGCCAAGAAGATGACGGCATTATCCCACTGTCCTTTAACCGTAGCGGCAATGTCCTTTAACGCATTCGCATCTGCACCATCGAGTTGATCCACAATGATGCGCAAGCCGTTTGCCTCTTGACACTCTTCCATCAGTTCCTTAGCCTTTAAGACAAACATTTTACGCCGTAACGCTGCCAATTCTTTTTTCACCGTCTCATTTTCTTTGATTAACAGGTTGACTTTTTCATCCACTTGATGAATTCCGTTTTGTTTTAAAGAAGCCGCAATCGTTTTCAGCGTCTGCTCCTCTGCCGCAAATTCCTGATAAGCGGATAATCCGCTCTTGGCAGTGATACGTCGAACACCCGATCCGACGCTTTCTTCGGCAATGATCTTACAAACACCGATCTCTGCCGTATTATTCACATGGGTACCGCCACAGAATTCCTTGGAGACCTCGCCCATCGTCACAACGCGAACGATATCGCCGTATTTTTCATCAAACAATGCCGTTGCACCGCTTTTTCGTGCTTCTTCAATCGGTAAATATTCCTTGCGGACTTCATCATGCTGTGCGATATATTGATTGACCAAACGCTCAATTTCCACTAGCTGCGCATCACTGACCTTTTCAAAATGGGTAAAATCAAAACGCAGATATTCATCAGATACAAAGGAACCGGCTTGGGCAATGTGGGAACCGACAACTTGTTTCAACGCACTTTGTAAGAGGTGCGTACAGGAGTGATTGGCGGTAATAATGCGCCGTTTCTCGCGATCAATCGTTAACGAAACACGATCTCCTTTATGTAAAGTTCCATGTTGTAGCGTAATATGATGCAAGTGCTGTTGATGAGGGGCTTTGTTTACATCCTCTACCACTGCTTCCATCTGATCATTTATCATCGTACCGCGATCAGCGATTTGACCGCCGCTTTCCGCATAGAATACTGTTTGATCCAAAATCACATCACCGTAATCATTGATCTCTGCCACAGCTTTGCCATCCTTAAACAATCCGATGATCGTGCCTTCGCAACTCATGTCCTCATAACCGAGAAATTTGCTTGCAGTGGTAAAGTTCATCAAATCAGCCGATTGCGATGACATCGACTGTGCATCTCCACGAGCATTTCTTGCCCGTTCACGCTGTTTTTCCATCTCCCGATCAAAGCCTTCCTGATCGACAGTGAGTCCGCTTTCCTGCGCAATTTCCTGCGTCAATTCAAACGGGAATCCATAGGTATCGTACAACTGAAATGCCGTTGCGCCGTCAATCATATCGTTACGGCTTTGTTTGATCACTTCCATAAGCAGCTTTTCGCCATCCGCTAAGGTAAGCGAAAAGCGTTCCTCTTCCGCTTTGATCAAGCGGGCAATCATATCCAACTGATCTTTCAAATACGGATAGAAATCGTTCATGATATCATAAACAACCGGAACCAGTCGATACAAGAAAGCACCTTCAATTTCCAATTTACGGCCAAAACGCACTGCCCGCCGCAATACGCGACGTAATACATAGCCTCTGCCCTCATTCGCAAACAATGCACCGTCCGCTAACGCAAAAGTCACGGTACGAACGTGATCGGCAATGACCCGATAAGCCATCTTATATTCCCCTTCATAGGGATGTTTGGAAAAGGCTTCGGTCGCGTGAATAATCGGCAAAAACAAATCGGTATCAAAATTCGTTTCGCCACCTTGAATCAAGGATACCAATCGCTCTAAGCCCATTCCCGTATCAATATTCTTCTGCGGCAGTTCCTGATATTCACTGCGCGGTAATTCCGGTTTACAGTCATATTGGGAGAAGACAACATTCCACACTTCAATATAGCGATCATTATCCATTTCCTCAAAAAACAACCGTTCACCTAATCCTTGCGGGTCATATTCCGGACCGCGATCATAAAAAATTTCCGAATCCGGACCGCCGGGGCCTTCACCGATCTCCCAGAAGTTTTCTTTGGTTTTGAGAATATGCGTGGGATCGACACCGCATTCCTGAGTCCATACCCGATATGCTTCTTCATCATCTTCATATACGGAAACATACAGTTTTTCTTTCGGAAAGTGAATCCAATCTTCACCGGTTAAAAATTCCCAAGCGAAATGAATCGCATCTTGTTTGAAATAATCACCGATTGAGAAATTACCCAACATTTCGAAAAATGTATGATGACGAGCCGTCTTACCGACATTCTCAATGTCATTGGTACGGATCGATTTCTGGGCATTGGCAATCCGCGGCTTCTGCGGCTTCTGGGAGCCATCAAAGTATTTCTTTAAAGCAGCCACTCCGGCATTAATCCATAATAAGGTCGGATCGTTATGCGGAACCAAGGATGCCCCCGGTTCGATCATGTGATCTTTGGATTGAAAATAGTCCAAAAACATTTGTCTTACTTGATTTCCTGTTAATTGTTTCATCATGTGCCTCCTAATATTAAAAAAACGCTCCTGTTATTCAGGAACGAAATTATTTCCGCGGTACCATCCCGATTCACTTCCTAAGAAGCGCACCTTTCCATCCGTATCGTCGATTGCTTCACGCGACATCCTCATAAAGCAGCCTTCCCTGCACATAAGCAAAGGCTTTCACCAACCGCCTTCTCTCTGATGCTTACGAATATGACAGGTACTATATCTTCATTTCCACAGATGCCGATTTTCACTTTGATGATTGCTTGCGCCACATCTGTGATTTATTATACCATATTTTTCGAAATCATGGCAATCCTTTGATCATTGTTCCGGGGAAAATCACGATTTTTTGAACGGTTATGATTTGACCATATCACCGTGAATCATAAAATGAATGATTTCACTGTCTGTGCTTCGCATTCCTTCACGGGCAATGGTGCTGAAAGCACGGATAGTTTCTTCCACATTCTTTGCGACCAACCCCTCACCACAGTAAAATTCACTGTCATGCATATACATCTGCATGCCCAATAGTCCCGCTTCCACCGCCGAAGCGATTTTCGCAGCACAGCTTGCCTTAGCGCCGTCACAGAGCATTCCCGAATTGATTGCCAGTGCATTGACAATCGTATGGGCAATTTCACGATAGCGTCCACCGTAAAGGTAACAAACACCGGCTCCTGCCCCCGCTCCGGCACTGGTGGCACCGCAATAAGCAGAAAGCGATCCGATACCGTTTTTTAAATGGATCGTTACCAAATTGGAGACGATCAACGCGCGATAAAGCTGTTCTTGAGAGGCATGGCATTCCTGCGCATAAATGATGACCGGTATAGACGTTGTCATCCCTTGATTCCCGCTGCCGGAATTGATCACAACCGGCATTTCACATCCGTTCATACGCGCATCGGAACCGGCTGCCGCATACGCCTTCGCCCGATTTTGGACGCCTGTTCCATAGGCATGAAGGAGTATTTTCCCGATATTGGCGCCATATTTTTCATTCATTCCTTCTTGGGCTATGGCCATATTTACATCAATTTGACGCTGTAAAACTGCTCGCACCTCATTCACATCCACCGTATCCGCATAAGCAACGATATCTTCCACATTCAGTAACTGCCGATTGCTTGAAACGGAAATACCTTGATCCGAAATCGGCCGATCGACCAATACCTGCTCGCCATGGCGCATTGAGACCACATTGGTATGGGAACCGATGATGCGAACATATGCATTGTCCTCCTCATGGTGTACCAACACTTGGATATCAAAAGGACATGGAGCATCCGATTCTTTAATCGTAATTTTTGTCGTTTTCAAAAAGCGGTCCATTTCTGTCAACTGATCATCATTGACATGAGCCAACACTTCTAACTTTTGATCCGGATCACCAATGCAAATACCGGCAGCCACCGCACAAGGAATGCCTTTGCGACCATGAGTATGAGGCACGATAACACTCTTGACATTCTTAATGATATTCCCGCTGACCGTAAGTTCTACCATATCGGGCATTGCCCCTAATATCTTCCGCGCCAAAGCGCCGGCATAAGCAATCGCAATCGGTTCTGTGCAACCCATAGCCGGAATTAATTCTTCTTCCAAAATAGCAGTATATGCCGCTTTTCGCTTTTGATTAAGCATATCGTCACCTCTTGTTATGCTTCTTTGACTGACAGATCACAGATCGTCAGACCTTCACATTCTGCCAATGCGTCATCAGGCCCCACCACGCACACTGCGCCATCCGTTGCCATTTGATCCAAAACGCTCCACCAGCTTTGAAGCTTTGAGAAATCACACATCAACATCTCTTTCCGGATTTGTATACGATCTTCATCACGAATTCTAGCAAACCAGAACGCATCCGCACTGAGCCCTTTTTCTTCCGGAGTTTGTAGCGGTTCGCCGCTCGCTACCGTGGAGATAATATATTTTTCCAAGTCTTCTTCCTGTTCATGAAATTCTTGTAAGAACATGGAAGATTGATCATATACAGATAATGATCGCGCCGGTGAGGGATCACGATAGGAATACATAAACAGGCCGCCGTTACGTCCAACCGACACGCCGGCACCATAGGCACCTCCCTGAACACGAACACTGTTCCACAGATAACTCAATGATAATATGTTCGCAGCCACACGCAGACTGCCTTCGTTTTTGCGATCACAACGTGAAAGATGATAGCCTTTCACCGCAAAGGCAATTTGAGCGGGAATGCGGATACCCATGCGCTGTGGAAGAGTACTTTGATAATGAGCAGCGGTTGGCACATCGCTTCCCTTAGGCAGTTGAGCCAACAGTGATGTCAAAGATACATCCTCGCCGGATGTGACACTGACCACCAAGCCTGCCTTGGTAATCGCGCTATCAAGAGCCCGCTGTAACAGTGCGACAAAGCTCTCCTGAGCATCGTCAAAGTGACGTGCCAAGCGCTGAACAAACATCATAAACGTATAACCGCCGATGGCCTCATTCACTGCCGCTTGCGCACTGTAATGAGCCAAAGCACACGTAACGCCCAAAGCATGACCGTTATGAATCGCGATCTGGCGCACTTCTTCCGCTGTCTGCATCACCATCTCACGAATGCGCTCACGCTCATCCAACCGCGTATGCAGCAGCACTTCTTTCAGTAATTCTTCCGCCTTCACCATATTTTCCTTTAAAACACTGGCGTGTACACTCAAATACGGTGTGGCACATTCGGGATGATCCTCTTGTGCAAAGGTCTCTAAGCCGAAATGCAAACGCCCGATATAGGTTTTGATCGCCTGTTGAAGCTGTGCAACCGTATAATGTTCGGTTGGCAGATCGCCGAAAAATGATGGCAATAGCGATAATTGGGTCAATTCCTCAAGGGAAAACTGACTCAACGGAAAATAC
>CAJUGR010000044.1 GCA_910586285.1 uncultured Erysipelotrichaceae bacterium | reverse complement strand
GATCCAACAATTCCGCTCGTCGATCCTCAATGTGAATCAAATGCGCTTCATCACTGGCAATTTCCGTCCTTAGATTTTCCTTTGCCTGTTCCGGGGTATCGTGTACAAACCCGGGAATATGAATTCGTTCAAAATACAGTGAGGATAAGATGTTATCCACCTCATGTTCATATTTTGCGGTTGTCATCACCATACACCAGCTGTACGAACTGTCCTCTTTGAAGGAATGATACACAAAGGGGTGATTCTCATAATAACGCAGCTTATCTGCACTGTCTAACGGCAGCCTGCCAAAGCGTACATTGATATATTTACATGAGAAGATCTCATCTAAAGAGAGATCCATTCCTTCCATATTCTCTACTTGGGTCAGCGCATCCCGTGTTTCTTGGATCGCCGTTTCCACTTCCTTTTTAGCGGTCTGAATCTGTTCCCAACGCGCTGATACTGCGCTTAGATCACTGCGAATCTGATCCAAGTCAACATCATGGACTTTCTGCGGTTCATTGGTTAATGACAGACCCATATTGACTTCCATATCTTTGCATTGCGCAAATAATTCGGTAAACGGATCCTCGTCCTCTAAAGTGGCGACTCCCTTTACCGTTTCTGCGATCCGTCCTGCCGCTTCCGGATGGAAGCAATCCAGATCGACAAAGCGCAGCAACATTTCATTTAAACTGCTTTCATCGGTGATCAAATTGATCAATTTCATTTTTGCGATTGCCATAACGGATCCTCCCTTCTATTCCTCTTTATCATAAATTAACATCGTCATCATTTCCTCGGGCGCAACCCGATAACGCACGCCTTCAACAATGTTGATCAAATTTTCAATTTCTCGCTCACCCAACAACTGATACGCACTGTATACAATCGCTGCCGCGCTATCATAATGCATGTGCCGCTTTGCCAGATGATACTTAATCTGATCGGCATAATATTCAATATAGACATATTCGCGATCATCCACATGCAGATGATAGGGACTTTCTGCCAATAATTTCAAAAAATGTTCGGCACTTTGTGCCGCTAACATTTCATTTAGTTTCGTGCGAGGAATACAGCCTTCACATTCAATGAGGGAAGAGCGAATTTCCTGCTCATCGCCGTGAAAGAACTTTTTGTACCGATAGATTTTGGTAATGTTGTCCAGTTCTACCCGTGTCGCCCACATCTGTTTCAATGTCGCTGCTGTTTTGCCCTTAAACGTTTCATTGATCGCATTCATGACATATTCGGTATAAAACCTTTGCATGGCGCTCTCACATTCCGTATAAGGAAACGATTGTGGATTCATTTTGACAATCGGCTTCAAAATCGCTTCATAGGGACTCCCCCGCAAACCATCCAGCAATTCCGCAAAATTTTGTGCTGTCATTAATTTCTCAATATTTAGCTTTGAATAATGCCGCAGTGATAAAGGGACATCACTGATGGCATAAGTGAAGTCTTGGGATAAAATCAGCCGGATTCGCATCATGATCTGTTCAATCTCAACTTCTTTTAATGCCGCCAAAAAATACGCTTTACTTTTTCTATCGACATAACGAACCAGTTTATCCAAACGCTCATAAAGATTTTGTTTCAACAAGTGTTCAAGCTGCCCGCGATGGATTGAGGCCTCACGTATATCCTTTAACGTATCACCATAGGCAGTTTCATTTTTTAATACCTGCGCGATTTCACTGACGCTTTTTTTGCGTACCAATTCTTCGTATTGGGCAACACGAATTCGCTGCCCGTACATCGCCTTGGCCTTGGCACTGATCGCACCTGTTGCACCCAGCATCATTCTCCCCTCCTTTCCCTATCATGTTTTATTTCTTTAATGAATACAGCGCTGTACCAATTCCTGAAGCCACTGTTCCTTGTTTGACGCAAAATGATCCCGTAATTTTTTTACAGATGCTTCATATCGCTTTTCCATTTCTTTGTTCATCGCGGCCATATCTTGATCATATTGTTTTTTCAGATCGGCAAGACGTTGCTCTGCTGCCTTTTGCGCTGCGATTTCCATGGCCGTTTTTTGTTCATCCATTTCTTTTTTATCCGTGCATTTCTGCGCTTCCAATTCCGCAACCTTTTGCCGTGCTTCTTTGTCCATCGCAATGATTTCCTGTATCAACGGCTCCATCTCATTCACCATCCCTTTCTCGTTATTCGCTCAATTCTTACGATAGTATAAACCTTTTTAAATTCATTTTCAATTCATCATCGCAACTTTGAATAACAAGTTTTATTATTTTATATGTATTCCGTTACAACATGGTTTATTATACTCTTTTTAGCACAGTTTTCAATTTCTTTGCGCAATGGTATTAAATAAATTCATAATGCTTCTTTATCAGAATATCACCAACACTCAAATGTAGAAACTCAACATTCCTTTTTTGCATTGATCATAAAAGAAAAAAGTGCTTTTTCATGATTCATCATCATTTTCTTTTGCACTTTTATTATTGATAAAGAAAGCATCACCGCGTGTTTCGATTGCTCGCTGTAATCGGCTGTTCTCCCAAATAAACTCGCGATTTGTGAGTGAGGTAAGACAACCGCACTCGCCCCGAAACGCAAAGCACACCTTATATGCACAAAGTGCCTGATATGGGAACACTTTATTTTTTGCAGCACCGTATTTTTGATCGCCGACTAACGGATGATGAATCTGCGCAAAGCTGGCACGTATTTGATGACTCTTTCCGGTATGTAAAAGAATTTCCACCAAAGAATCATGATCAAATGTCTTTATCACTCGATAGGAAGTATGAATTGCTTTACTGTTGGGAGTGGGAGTATCGGAAAGGAGTGCTTGATTATGAATGGCGTCCTTTTGATGATAAAAAACCAATTCCCCTTGTTCTTTTGTCATCTTCCCTTCCACCAATGCCAGATAATATTTCATCACTTCATGACAGCGCAGTTTTTCATTGATGATGCGTAGCGCTTCTGCGTTTTTTGCGGCAATTAAAATCCCTTCCGTATTGCGATCCAAACGATGCACAAAGACCGGAGTAAAGCTTTGTTCCTTGGCGGGATCATACGTTCCCTGATCATATAAATAATGAAGCAGGCGATCATTCATCGTATCCTGAATTCCGGCACGATCCTTTTGAACCAAAAGATTGACCGGTTTCGCCGCAATCAATATATTTTGATCTTCATAAAGAATATGGAGATGTTTGGGAACCTGCAAAAAATCATAATTGTGCTTTTGATGCGCAAAGAATTCCTCTGCGATATAGCATTGCAAGGTATCGCCAACCTGTAAGCGCTGTGCAATCTCACAGCGTTTGCGATTCACCTTAATCTTTTTATTACGGATGTATTTATACATCAGACTTTTTGGCAGCATCGGCAACGCCTTCGTCAAAAATTTGTCTACCCTTTGATTCGCATCATTTTCGGCAATGATTAATTCCCGCATCGTTTCACCTCATCACTTCTGATTCCTCTGCATTATACTACATCAAAACAGCGATTGCCAGCGTTCTTTTTTCGCTAAAAATTCTAGTTCGCAAAAAGATACCAAAGCGCTTCTGCTTGTGATAAACTATAATGAGAAACGAGGTGAATCCGTTGATCCAAATCAAACTGTCCGTTAAAAACCTGGCGGAATTCTGTTATCGCCGCGGCGATCTTTCTGCGGCATATTTAAGCCCGCAGCGCGCCAATATCGGATCTAAGATTCACCGGATGATCCAAAAAAAAGGCGGCAGTCATTATCAAAGCGAAGTCTATTTAAAAGAGTCCACACAGTTGGATGATTTTGTATTATTCACCATTGACGGACGGGCTGATGGCATTATCACAAATGAAAATCAAGTGATCATCGATGAAATCAAAACCGTAACTTGTGATTATGAAGACATTCATGAAGATAGGAATCCCGCTCATTGGGCACAGGCCTATGGCTATGCCTATATTTATGCCAAGCAACATGAACTTGAAGAAGTGATCGTACAATTAACCTACTATCAGATTGATTTGGATCAAATCAAGCAATTTCGCCATGCCAAAACTTTTGCTCAACTGGAACAATTCTATATGGAAATGCTGGAGGAATATCGCGAATGGGCGATGCGCCATCATAACTTTACCAAGATTCGTGATCTCAGCATTCAAAATCTTGCATTTCCCTTTGCCCAATATCGCCCCGGACAGCGGGAACTTGCCATCGCCGTATACAAAACCATTCTTGACGAGGATATCCTGTTCGCTCAGGCTCCGACCGGAATCGGAAAAACCATTTCCACGCTGTTTCCCGCTTTAAAAGCCCTAAAGGAACAAAAGATCGAGCGCATCTTTTATCTCTGTGCCAAAAACCTAACCGCAAAAGCCGCTCAAGACAGTGTAAAACTTATGATGGATCAAGGCTTACGCATCAAATGTGTCAGTATTGTCGCCAAGGATAAAATGTGCCTGTTAGAAGAACGAAATTGTGATCCGGAAGTATGTCCTTATGCCAAAGGCTACTACAATCGGCTGAAAGCGGCTTTGTCACAACTGTTAGAGCAATATGACGATATGAATAAAGAATGCTTTCAAGCCATCGGACGCGAACATGAAGTGTGTCCTTTTGAATTATCACTGGATGCCAGTCTATATAGTGATCTTATCATCTGTGACTATAATTATGTATTTGATCCACGAGTGTATTTAAAACGCTTCTTCAGCGAACCGCAGAATCACTTCCTCTTAATTGATGAAGCACATAATATGGTAGAGCGGGCACGTTCCATGTATTCGGCGCAACTTTCACAATCACTGTTTCGGGATTTATACAAACTCATTGATAAAGATGCCAAGTCACTGCGCAAAATGATTCGCAAAATGATCAAAACGTTTGATGAATTGGGGGAGACATGTGGCGAAAGCGGCTTTTATGCCTTTTGTGAACCATGTGATTTCCTGCTTAATGAACTGAGTTCGCTTCAAAAAGCCGTTGATCGTTACTTGCAAAAAAGCGAAGAAGGCAACGCAGAAATCACAACGATCTATTTTGAAATTCTCGCTTATTTGCGCATTGCCGATTTTTATGATGATCATTTTATCACATGGGTCAAGCAAGCGGAAAAAGAGGTCACAATAAAACAGTTCTGTATGAATCCGTGTCGGGCGATTACACAGATGCTTCATTTAGGCAAAGGTGCCATCTTTTTCTCGGCCACCTTAACACCGGTGCGTTATTTCAATGATTTATTGTTAGAAGAACGCTGTCGGAAAAAAATTGCTTTACCTTCTCCTTTTGACCCGCAAAAGGCCAAATTGCTTATTCACAGTGGCATCAATACCCGCTATCGAATGCGGAATGCCAGTATTCGTCCGATCTGTGATACGATCGCGGCCACCGTGCGCCAAAAATCCGGCAATTACATTGTCTTTTTTCCCAGCTATGCCTATTTGAACCAAGTCGCAGCGGCGTTTCAGGAACAATATGATGATATCGCGATCATGATCCAGGAAAGCGATATGGATGATGCCAGGCGAAAGGAATTTCTGACCCGGTTTGAAAGCCATGAGGAAACGATGGTCTGTTTCTGTGTTTTGGGCGGTTTATTCTCAGAAGGCATAGACTTTAAGGGAGATCGCTTGATCGGCGTACTCATTGTCGGGGTTGGTTTACCGCAGATCAACGAGGAAAGCGATCTGTTGCGGGATTATTTCGAACAAGCTTATGGAAAAGGTTATGCTTATGCATACATGATTCCCGGTATGAATAAAGTATTACAAGCAGCGGGAAGAGTCATTCGCGATGATGCGGATATGGGCGTAATTCTGCTTTTAGATGAACGATATATGAGCAGCGCTTATCGCTCTTTATTACCACGACATATGTCCCATTATGAAATAATCCGCAATGAATACGAATTACAGGAACAGCTGTATGAATTCTGGCTTGGACAGGAGGAAGAACCATGATAAAAGATCACAAAGGTCAGATCCTATTATTTGGTTTGGGTTTACTTAATCTGATTTATTGGGTGTGGATTCTCAGCTTATACGGTCCGATTACCTTTATCCATTGTTTTCTGTTGTTAGGCATTCTATGTATTATCGTATCCCTAGTATGGGGTCATCCTGCCCTTACGCCAAAAATTCAACTGCCAAAATATCATCGTAATATCATCATTTTGTTATGTACATTGGGGTTGATCGGATTTGGATGGGAAGAATTTAGGATCATAACGGCAGGTAATAAGGTAGATAATGACAACGGCGATACCATTCTCATTCTGGGAGCCGGCTTAATTCGTGGTGAAGAAATATCACTATCACTTCAATATCGGTTGAAAACCGGACTTAGGGAGCATCAAAAAAATCCCGATGCGTATATCATTGTATCAGGGGGAAAGGGCAGTGATGAATCCATAAGTGAAGCACAGGCAATGAAACAATGGCTGATCGCTCATGGTGTGGCCGATGATCAGATTTTGATGGAAGATCAATCACGCAACACCTATGAAAATTTTCTTTTTACACAGGAGGTCATGAAGCAACACCACATCGCATCTTCTCATATCACCTTGATTACCAATCGCTTTCATATGCGTCGTGCCCGTTATTTGGGAGAAGCACAAGGGTTTCATATTTCACAAAAACCCGCTCCTGATCTTCCGTTCAGTGAACCGTGTATGTATACCAGAGAATTCTTCGCGATGATGCGCACTTACTTCCTCAATTATTAATGATCTTTGGCAATTCATCAATACGATCAATCACTCGCCCACCCGTAGCGATGAGTTTATCCTTATGCTCATGACCGTTCGCGATCAACACACAATCCGCATTGACCGATTGCGCTACTTCATAATCGTGTACACTGTCTCCGAAAAATACCACTGAGGCCATATGATCTGCTTCCTTAGCAAAATAATGCTGTGCCAAAGCGGCTTTGGATTGAGCATAAATATCATCCAAGCCGAGAACATCCTTGAAATACGGCAGAATCGGATACCGGCGGCATTGATTCAGCAAAAAATCACGTCGAGATGCCGATAACAAGACCTGTTCATAACCTTTTTCATGAAAATAATGCAATGTAGTTTCCGCATGTTCATGAAGTGAACACGATAAACTGCGCGGCTGATAATATTCCATATAATCATGAGCCAGTACATCAAACGGACATTTTGAGAAGTCAAATCCGACCGCTTCATAATATGCACGAATCGGAAATTGAAAGACTCGCTGATACTCTTCCTTACCCGTTAACAGGGGCAGGGATTCCCGTGCTAACAGCATATTGATCGCTTCTACGCACAAATCCACATCATCCAGCAGAGTACCGTTCCAATCCCATATGATCATATTCTTTTTCATTCTCATCATCCTTCAATTAATGAAATTATAACATAAATCTACCTATTATGAAGTGGTACCTATACGAAATTCTGATTTGAACTTTGCGGCTTATCCGGTATCGTCTTTCTCAACCAGCCACTTGTGACAAGCGGGGCTACGATCTGTAACATAACGTAGTGTTTAGATTTGTCCACAAACGTCACAATCTCGCTTCTGGTTCGTGGAGTTGAGCAAAGCGCTACAAGCGAAACGGCCAAAGGCATGTTTCGGCAAACAATCCGTTTTTCATAATCACCTTAAATTCACCGTGAGCAACGGGAAATTACTTTAACTTAAAAAAATCAATAATTAACGATGAATATCATAAGTTTAACAATATAGCCAGAATTAACGGTATTGTTCATTCTGATCGTTAATTCAAACTTCACCAAGCAGAAATCACACAGACACAAGGGCGATCCCAAAATCACATAAATGAAAAGGGTGCAGCCTGTTATAGGTTACACCACATTTCAAAAAACTCCTTATTCGCTTTCGACAAATTCAAAGGATATTTTTTTACATCATTGTGAATGACAATGGAACGCAATGGACTCATGTAACCAGGTTTTCATCGCCGCGCAGTCATCGTAAGCATCGTTTTATGTTTATCCTGGCCAAGCGATGATCCTCATCACGACTTCCACACGGAAAAGAATGGCAAATCATAGGGAACCGTGAGAAAGTCCTTTATGATCCATCCGATTCGATTACATCAGGCGAAAATGTTTTCCTTTAGCGATGATTGCACGATTCACAATCGTCTTTAATGTTACGGCGACGGCAACCACAACCGCAATCATTGTAACGGCGGCGGCGATTACCGCAGCAGTTTCCATCACGATAGTCATCGCAATACCAGTTATCACCGAAATCATCACACCAACCGTCACAATCGTCAAAACAATCACATACATTCCTGTCATTATGATAGGGATTATTCATGGCGCTGCGGTAAGATGATTCAAAATCATCACCGCTGTAGGAACAGTGGGGTGTACACGGTTTAGGCCGACACACTCTTTCACATGGCCGCGGTGTACAGGGCTTCGGCTGACAACGATTCTGGCAGGTATAAGAATTTCTGCCGCAGTTGCTGGCCGCATTGACACGGATTCTCTCTCCGGCTACCGCATAGCCGGACTGCTGAAAAGAGCAGCCGCATCGTTTTGCTTCTCGCATAGCTCATCCTCCTTTATCTGAGATTTAATGATCTCAATGTATCGTATGCGTTTGTACCGACAGCACCTGGGCGATTGAATTGTAAATGGATGAATTCTTTAAATTATTTGCTTTCTAACATCAAGCGAAACGAGTCCATAGAAGTATACGCGTTCACGGAAAAACGCGGCAACTGATAGCGATCATCCTTTCGCGTTGCCTTGCGATTCTCATGATAGCCGAACGCTAATTTCACATGATTTTCTTTCAACACATCAATCATAGCTGCATTCGCATGACCATAGGGATAGGCTACATATGAACAATCAACGATTTGCTGCTGGATATTAAAATCTTCCTGCAGCTCCGTTTTGCTTTTTCGATCAATCGCATATTGTCCTTGTGAGTAGTCATGCAAATGATAGGTGTGGGAATAATAATGCATAGTTGTTTGATTAGCCAAATCTTCCTTGCTTACATATCGTTGTAAAGTAGCGTCATCCGGTTTTTGATCTTCCACTACCGAACCGATCACAAACGTTGCTCCCTGGAAGCCATATTCCTGTAAGATCGTTGTGATCCGTGTCGCAGCCGATACATAACCGTCATCAAAGGTCAAAACCACAATCTTACCGGAAATTTCCTTTTCGCCGCAATACCATGCATCCAAATCATCCAATGACCATGTCTGATAACCTTGTTCTTTCAGATATGCCATTTGGGCACGAAATGAACGCTCACCTGCTACCCACATCTGAAAGCGTGCCTCATTATCTTTAGCTTCATCACTGACAATATCATGAAAGCCCAAAATCGCAATACTCGCTGATTCTTCATGGCGATCTACGATACACCAGCCCAAATACAGCGCAAAGATCACCATCACAACCATCCACGGTTTTCTCATATTTCGTATTTTCATGACCATATGATAGCATAAAAATCATCCATACAAAAGTTCACAAGTCATTCTTTATCGTTGCTTTTATTGTTGAAGTCACATCTTCATCAAACATAGGGGTTATCCGTTCATTAAATCCTTTATGAAATTATCATCAATCATTAAGCCCTCTAATTCATTATCATCGTATTTTATTTGATCTTCTATTATCGGCAAGCCGTTAGAATCTATGCCATCAAATCCGGCTTCTTGTAATATGAATATTATATTTACAATATCAAATGACTTTAAATCAGCAATTTTATAACTTGCTTCTAATAATGTTTTAAGATCTTCAAAAGACCTATTTTTCTGAATTCATATGTGGACTCCTTTCCATCACATTACCCTCCTTATAGCTATCTCATTATACAATTCACTTATGGAAGATATTGTCCCAAAAATAATTATCGTTTTGATATCACACCTGCCATAAGAAATGGACTTCCATTAAAAAATTTCTCTTTTCAGGCATTGGCAACTATTAGGAGTTCAATCTGTTAAAGAAAAAAAAGCGCCCGGAACATTCATCCCGAGCGATCAAGTCTACTTTTTAGTAGTTTTCTTCGTGTACAGCAAAATAAGACTGTGCGTGATCACAAACCGGACATACTTCCGGTGCTTGTTTGCCTTTATGCAAATGACCGCAATTCAAGCATTCCCATACCGTCTCTTCTTCTTTCTCAAATACGGTACCGTCTTCTAAGTTAGCCAACAATGCCGCATAGCGTTTTTCATGCATGGCTTCAATCTTCGCAACACCATCCATTGTTTCCGCGATATCATCAAAACCTTCTTCGCGTGCTTCTTTGGCCATACGTGCATACATATCGGTCCACTCGAAATTTTCTCCGGCGGCCGCATCCTTCAAGTTCTGCGTTGTGGTCGGAATCCCGTTATTTAACAGCTTAAACCACAATTTTGCATGTTCTTTTTCGTTGTTGGCGGTTTTTTCAAAAATCTGAGCGATCTGAACATAGCCCTCTTTTTTTGCCTTGGAAGCATAGAACGTATACTTATTACGAGCCTGAGATTCTCCGGCAAATGCCTCCATCAAATTCTTTTCTGTTTTGGTTCCTTTTAAATTCATCTTTGTTTCCTCCTAATATTTTCCTTTCGCGATATGACCGGCTAATTCTGCTTTCGCCATCTGTTTGATTTCCCATGCGCAATCTTTTGCATACTGGAAAACCTTCACACAACCGGGATCCAAATCATCTTCAATCCCCGCTTTTGCGATCGCATCCATTTTCATCGCCAAACGGATTAACTGCATATGCAGATCATTGGTTTTATCACTGCGATAAATCTTTGCTGCATCCGCTTCGCTCAATTCTGTAAATTGCATTTGAGGAACACCGCATTTCGGGCATTTTTCCGGAGCGCTTTCTCCCTCAGCAACATAGCCGCAAACTTCACATTTCCATAATTTCATTGCGAAATACCTCCTCTGTATAACACATTCTTATTGTACCCCGAATCCATAGAAAATGCACGCATTTTTATCACAATTTTTTCCAATTACAACCAGCTTATACATTTCTTTATTTTATGATAAAATCCTAAAAATTATGGCACTTTTCTTGTTTTGATTTCAAAAAGAACAATAAAAGTCGATTTTCAATCAAGAAACACTATACTTTTTTTGCAAAATAACGTAGAATATGGATAATTCGGAGGTAACGACAATGAACGAGAAACATCCTTTTGACGATTTCGGTATCAATTTGTTTGATGAACGAGTGATGAAAGAACAGCTTCCTCATCCGGTATATGAAAAATGGCGAACGGCTGCACATAAAGAAGATGCATTGGATCGCGCCACTGCAGATGCGATAGCCCATGCGATGAAAACGTGGGCAATGGCCAAGGGAGCAACCCATTTTACCCATTGGTTTCAACCGATGACCGGTTCCACAGCGGAAAAGCACGACAGCTTTATCGAACCGGGAGATCACAATCAGCCGATTTCCCGCTTCAGCGGTAAGAGTTTGATCAAAGGAGAGGGAGATGCGTCCAGCTTCCCCAGCGGTGGCTTGCGCGCTACCTTTGAAGCGCGAGGTTATACGTATTGGGATTGTACATCGCCCGCCTTCATTCGTGATCATGTCTTATGTATTCCGACAATCTTCGTATCCTACAATGGAGAAACATTGGATAAAAAAGCACCGTTGCTCAAATCCATTGAGGCCGTAAGCAAACAGGCAACACGCATTGTCAATGCCTTTAAGGATAAAGACGTAAAACGGGTAATGCCGATGGTCGGCTTAGAACAGGAATACTTTCTTGTCGATAAAGCATTGTATCGTCAAAGAATGGATTTGATGCATGCCGGAAGAACGCTGTTTGGGGCGATGTCACCGAAAGGTGAGGGTATTTCCAAGCATTATTTTGGGGCCATCCCCACACGTGTCGCTGCTTTTATGCAAGAAGTGGATATTGAATTATGGAAGTTGGGCATTTACGCCAAAACCGAGCATAATGAAGCGGCACCATGTCAATTTGAAGTTGCTCCCCTCTATGCGGATGCCAATGTCGCAGTGGATCAGAATCAGTTAATCATGGATATTTTAAAGAAAGTTGCGGATCGTCATGGCTTTGCCTGTTTGTTAAATGAGAAGCCGTTTGATCATGTCAACGGCAGCGGCAAGCATAATAACTGGTCTTTGGTGAGTGATGATGGTCAGAACCTGTTGGAGCCCGGTGATCGTCCGCATGAAAACATTCGCTTTCTGTTATTTGTCTGTGCAGTGATTCAAGCGGTTGACCGTTTTCCCGAACTACTGCGCATGGCCAGTTCCTGTTATGGCAATGATTATCGCCTCGGTGCCAATGAAGCTCCTCCGGCCATTCTCAGTATTTGCATGGGTTCCTATTTGGAGGAAATCTTAAACCGTCTGGAAAAGGGCGATTCACTGGCGTTTGAAGTCAATACGAAATCATTTGAAATTGCCAATTTAGCTTATGTACCTAAGGATACCAGTGATCGTAATCGTACTTCCCCTTTTGCCTTTACCGGCAATAAATTCGAATTCCGCATGGTGGGATCCTCTCGTTCGGCAGCTACAACCAATATTGTTCTCAACACCATTGTGGCAGATACCTTGCGAGAAATCGCTGATGAATTGGCGCCGTTAAAATATATTGAGGATATTCGCAAAACCGCATTAGCGATCTGTCAAAGAATCCTCAAGGAACATAAACGAATTCTGTTTTCTAAAGACGGTTACAGTGAGGAATGGATCGCTGAGGCTAAGCAGCGCGGGTTACCGCATTTGCGCAGCTATGTCGATTCCATTGATTCGTTAACTGCCGAAAAAGCCGTTGCGATGTTTGAGCGCAACAATGTGTTCCATCTCAAGGAACTGGAAGCGCGCACCAATATTTTATATGATGAAGTGGTCAAGGATATCAAGATTGAAGCGATGGTGCTGTTGGATCAAACAAAAAAAGTACTGCTCCCGGCTCTGGTTGAAGAAATAAAATTCTACAGCGATGCCCGTAATTCACTCGGACAGCCGTTCACATTCTATGACGATAAAATTGCACAGTTAAGTGATTTATTACAGCTGATGGATCAGCGTTATCATACGTTGAAGGATACTTTTATTGCGCGGAGAACGTGCCAAAGTCATCATGAAAAGGCCTTCTACATGAATAATCAGGTGGTGCCGCTAATGAAAGAGTTACGCGACGTCATCGATGCGATGGAAGAAAGCATCAGTGCCTGTCGTTATCCCCTGCCCACCTATGAACAGTTATTTACTTCATTGACATAATCAGTCACTGATCACAAAGCAAAAATACGGTATTGAAAATGGTGTTCATTCGCTTTCGATGATGGACATCATTTTTTATGAAACGATTAAGATACGATTTCTCATTGGCGTCACCCCTATGTAAACTTCATATAACATGATAATAGGTGCAAGTAATTTTAAGTAAAGCACCATCATTGGTGCAAGTAATTATAAATATGACATCGAAAAAGGTGCAAAGAATTAACAGAAAAACTTGATAAAAGGTGCGTTAGGATATAATGCTTTTAACCTATATTCAAGAGGTACGCTGTGGAGCGCAATGCCACCCAAAAACTCATCAATTGGAATCATAGTTCATGAAGAAAGCCTTTAATCATATGCGGTGCAAGACAGGTTGGAAAAACATATCTGATGAAAGACATTTTTGCCATAAGCTATTATAAAGATAGATATATCTATATTATTGTAAAAGTACACTTATCAAGACATGGAAAATATGGGATAAAATACAGGTTTTAGTGACATAAAACATATTTTAACAGTAAAATCAGGTGTTTAAAAAGGTGTACCATTTGATACACCTTTTCCTTATTTTGTATGTTTTTTTGTTTATGGAAATATACACAAGCAGGATGATTCCACCCGAATTGCGCAAGACCATTGTATCATACAACCGTTTGCTAGAGTGCTTCTTTCTGCGTTTGGTTCGTACCTAAAAAAACTTTTTGATAAATCAATGAAAACTTGTAATTTTGACTTCCCTTATTTCAAAATCATGCGGTTAAAACAAATCAGCAAACAAACTCATCTGATTC
>CAJUGR010000043.1 GCA_910586285.1 uncultured Erysipelotrichaceae bacterium | reverse complement strand
CCTATATGGTAGGTATTCCATTATGGGTAGTATGGTATTTTGTAAAAGACTTGTACATTGTTTTGCTGGTAAATTCAAGCTTGCTTTTGGTTATAGGCATATACAAAATATTATTTGCAATATTCAAAACATGACAGACTGCGTGATGTTATGTCTCTGAAGTATAAAATGTAACTGTCAACCATAAAACGTCCAAGTGAGAGAAAGGGGGAAATCATTTTCCTTTATTTTTTGGGGATTATCATCATAATTATTTAAACATCAATCATCTATCATATTGTAATCACTTACGCTTACATTTCACCATATAAAAGCCATCACTTTCATACTCAAAGGGAAAAACGGTTCGTTCGGTAAGCTTTTCAAACTCGTCATGTTCCTGAAGAAAGGCATCAATCTGCTTTTCATTTTCTTTTTTATTCAAGGTGCAAGTACTGTATACCAACACTCCGCCGGGCCTGACCATAACGGATGCCTGCCGTAATATGGCTGCCTGTAAAGGAATCAGCGTATCCATATCACTGCTTTGCATATGATATTTAATATCACTTTTACGAGAAAGAGTACCATAGCCGCTGCATGGTACATCACAAAGCACACCATCAAAAGATGCTTTTTCCAAGCCTTCCAAATGAGTCGCATCCATACATCGTGCATGAATACAAGACAATCCCAATCGGCGTGCGCCCTGTGCGATCAATGCCGTGCGATGTTCGTGAATGTCCAAAGCAATAATTTCACCCTGATCTTTCATCAGCTGTGCCATATGCGTAGTCTTGGTTCCCGGTGCGCTGCATACATCCAAAATTCGCTGTCCCGGCTGAGGATTCAATAATGGAGCGATCATCTGACTGGCTTCATCTTGAATCGCCAAACAGCCGCTTTGATACCACGATGTATCCGCAATATTGCCATAATCATAAATGACGGCATCGTCACCTATCACACTTGGTGAAAAATGTGAATCCTGTGCCAACAATTCAGCGCGTGACAGCTTACATGTATTCACCCGTCCGGCATGCTTGCGTACTCGCCTCGTATCATGACAAAGCTGCTCGGCGATTGTTTGTCCATACTGTGCCTTCCACATCCGATACAACCACAGCGGATGTGATGTTTCCAGCGCCAATGCTTCCTCAGGATCTGCGGGCAGCGGACGCATTCCCTGTTCGTTCACCCGTCGCAACAATGCATTGACCATTTTAGCCGCCGAAGGAACATAGCGCTTAGCCAATTCCACGCTCTCATTTAACAGCGCATAAGGCTTTTCATTCATCCACAACAGTTCATACACCGCCATATCCAAAAGCACGCAAATCTCCGGCTTTGGCAGTCGTGATACAAAGGCCTCCCACTGCCAACGGACATAGCGAAAATTCTCCAAAGTACCATAAACCACCCGGGTAATCTTTGGACGCTTTTGTGTCTCTACTGTTTTTAATATACGGCGAAGCACCAAATTACTGTATTGTTTATCTATCATCACCGCTTTTAAACATTCATATGTGATAACGCGTTGTTCCATATCGATCACTCCCATACATCATTTTGTCAATCAAAAGAATCAATGTATACGTGATAGTAAACCCTATAAGCACATCACTAAAAAAGTGAGCCCCCATCATCATCCTTGTGACCATCATCGCCAACACAAGCACACCATCAACGGCCTTTTGTTTCACTGTTGTCATTTTTAAACCCATATGACGGCACAAAATCAAACTCATCATCGCGGTATGCGCGCTGGGAAAGCTATGATGGTTGTTATAACCGTTTACGACATACCAGGGCGTAAAGGATGAATCATCCCCTGCCATTTCCCGAAATCGCACTCGACCCCATAACGATTTGAACCCGAAAGTCAGCGCCAAGGTTAACAGCGCAACCGTAAGATAAAAACGCAAGAATTGTTCATGCTTGTCCCAAAGCGTCATCGGAATACGATGAAGCAAACGATAAAAAAGTACGATTACCAAAAGGAAGACAGGCAAAACATTCCACCATACTTCATGCATAGGAAACCAGTACTTGAACACATCAAATAAGATAATCAGTGTACTGATCACAAAGCCCGCTCCATTCACGACATGTTGATTTCTTTGAAACAAGCCGAAAAAACAGATCGGAATCATAAACTCTATCGGCAATAACGCAATACGTTCAAAGAAAATGCCGAGAGGCTGATTGGGATGATAGAACCATCGAGCTAAAGTTAAATCGTACTTTGTCGCTATGAACATTCCCAAAACGACTGCCAGATAGGGGATACACCATTGATATTTTTTCATAATTCACTCCAAAATCAGTGGCTGTAAGTCAATTTCCATTGCCACTTTTTGATGATCCGCAAGATGGCGGTGATACACATCCCATACCAATTCATTTAGTTTTAATGAATCTTTCCCCTTTAACAAAATGCGAACACGATATTCATCACGGATCTTTCCCAAAGAGCCGGGGCCCAAAATGCGAACGGCCGGCTGTTGTGCCAACTGTGCCATGGTTGCCGTTGCGCATGCCATCGCTGTTTCTTCTTGTTTATGGCGAAAAACCATACTGGCAAGATAGGCATAAGGCGGATATCCGGCTAAATGACGATACTGCATCTCCTGCGCAAAAAAGCTGCGATAATCATGATGCGCTGCACATTGAATCGCATAATGCGTCGTATCGTACGCCTGTATGATGACCTCACCCGCCTTATTATGACGCCCGCTGCGGCCGGCGGCCTGTTCCAACAAATCATAAGTCAATTCGGCACTGCGATAGTCATTGCGATTGAGCAGTGCATCTCCGTTTAAGATGCCAACCAACGTTACATTTTCAAAATCCAATCCTTTCGCAATCATTTGGGTGCCCAAAAGGATATCGGCCTCCTGACGACGAAATTTTGCCAACAACGCTTCATGTGCGAATTTACGCGCTGTCGTATCGGCATCCATCCTCAGAATACGAGCCTGCGGAAAACGGCGGACAACGTATTCCTCCAAGCGCTGAGTTCCCATGCCCAAATAGCGCCAAGCACGCTTATGGCACTGAGGACATTCGCTCGGCAAGGCCATCACTGCCCCACACGTATGACATTTCAATACTTTTTCATCTTTATGATAATTCATCGCCATATCACAATGGGGACACATTTGTACATAACCGCATTCAATACAGCGCAGGATCGGTGTATAGCCTCGGCGATTCAATAACAGAATGACTTGTTCATGACGTTCAAGCCGTTTTTCCACCGCCTGTTCCAACTCCTTTGACAGCAGATAATTATCCCCCTTGGCCAATGCCTGTTTCATGGCGATAACGCGCACCTTAGGCAAACAATCATTGATCCGCTCCGGCATCTCCACCAAGCGATAAACTCCTTTATAGGCACGGGCATACGATTCCAAACTTGGCGTGGCGCTGGCCAATATTAACGGACAGTGATGATGGTGAGCGCGAAAAGCCGCCACATCACGGCAATGATAACGCGGTGCGGCATCTTGCTTGTAGCTGGTATCGTGTTCCTCATCCATGACGATCAATCCCAACGCATCAAAGGGCATAAACACTGCACTGCGCGTTCCCACGACTACGGAAACCCGGTGCTGTTTCACCAGCATATACTGCTCGTATTTTTCCTGCGCATTCAGACCGCTGTGATAAATAGCTGCCTGCCCTTGAAAGCGGCGTTCCACCCGCTCCATCATCTGTGGTGTCAAAGAAATCTCCGGAACCAATATCAATACTTGCCGCCCCTGATCCAATACCTTCTGTGCCAGTTGTAAAAACACTTCGCTTTTACCGGAACCGGTCACACCATGTAACAGAATCACTTGTTCCAAATCTCCCTGCATCATCGCAGCCAATGCTGCCTGTTGGGTTGTCGTCAACGGCAACGGTGCTTCTTTTTCCTTTCCCTCTTTCAGGGAAGCCGTTGCATCACGTTGTTCAATGCGTAACGCTCCCGCTTCGATCAACCGCTTTCCGACACTTTTAAATTCCTGATAAAATACACTGCGCAGCATCTCTTTACGTACTTCCATGATCTGGCAGACCTCTGTTTGACGCTTGGTCATTTGATCGGGGGTATGATCATACACCACCCATGTTTCCTGTTTACACGTTCCCATCGTCCGTTTCGGTTTCAATTTGCTTGGCAGCATAACCTGAAAACAGCTGATTAACGGTGCTACACACGTCTTGGCCATCCACTTTGCCAACGCAAACAATTCCTCGTTAATTAACGGCTCTTCATCTATCACTTCCAGAATGGATTTGAGTTCATACGCCGCTATGTCAATATCCGTTTCACTCATTTCCCCTATCCGTTCCACAAAACCGATCAACGGTGTATTCTTTTTACCAAACGGTACGCGAACCCGTACTCCCCGACATAATGAAAAGCCATCGCAGCGATAAGTAAACGCACGATCCAATTCCATAATCGGATGTTCGATATAAACATAAGCAATTCGCATGGCTTTCCTTCTTTCCGATATCTATATTTTATCATAAAGCAAGCGATCTTTTCATCCGTTTTCATCAGAAACAATCATTGTCTGTTTCAAATAAAAAACAGAAGCAACCGCTCCTGCTCATCATTCCTGTATATCGTTTAGCATATGCCGTTTTATGATTAACGCAATCATATCTGCCGCAAGCTGCGGATCGTCGTTACATACGACATATTTATAATCTTTGATCATTTTCATTTCACCGGCAGCTTTGGCCAAGCGCTGTTGAACGATCTCTTCTGCCTCGCTGTGACGACCGCGAATTCGTTTTTCCAATTCTTCCATATTCGGTGGTATGATAAAGATCGAAAGCGCATCCGGACATTTCTCCCGCACCTGCATTGCGCCCTGTACTTCGATTTCCAAAAGAACGTTTTTCCCTTGATTACGCAAGTCCTCTACCACCGATAACGGCGTGCCGTAATAGTTGCCGACAAATTCTGCCCATTCCAGCAATTCTCCTTGTCCGATCGCCTGTTCAAACTTTTCCTTACTCGTAAAGATATAGTCTTTTCCGTTTACCTCTCCTTCACGCGGTGTCCGCGTTGTCATTGATATAGAATAAACAAGCTTTAATAACTCATCATTCATTAAAAAACTGCGAATGGTTCCTTTTCCGACCCCGCTGGGACCACTGATAATAATCAACAACCCTTTGTTCATATGTATGCACCCTTTTCTTTCCTACATTTTACTAGGCATGCCATAACTTGTCAAACGAGTTTTGAAAATATTTACAACATTTATAAAATCGTGTAGTAAAAAAATAAGTTTATCCGCGATTCGTGGTCATCGGAATTCATCTTATGGATATTTACAAAATTACCGTTACCAATCACTGTGCGTATTCCCATCTTCACCATCAACACACACATTCCCCAGGCAAGCACAAAAGCTCGACAAAACAGCACTAAAAAATGAGAAGGATGTAATCAGATTTTGATACATCGTGAATCCCTTCAACAGACAATCGCCACCCTTTTGAAAATATGATATAATAACCCACGTCAGAGGTGAAGCAATATGGCAATTGACGGGATCGTTTTACGACAAATCACGAAACAGCTGGTTACACTGTTGCCGGCCAAAATAAACAAAATCCAACAGCTGTCCGACACGGAAATATTAATGCAGTTGCGTACCCATGAGGGAACAAAAAAGCTATTGATATCCACCCACAGCGTTTATAATCGCATCAACATTACCGAACTGCAATATACCACCTTAGATGCACCGGGTAATTTTGTCATGCTGTTGCGCAAACAGTTGGATGGCGGCATCATTCGCAAGTTGGAACAAGAGGGTTTGGACCGCATTTTACATTTGGAAATCGAAGCACGGGATGAACTGGGTGATATTCATCATAAGCATTTGTATTTTGAATGCATGGGTAAGTATGCCAACTTGGTCTTTGTCGGTGATGATGGGAAAATCATCGATGCTTTAAAACGCATTCCTCCCTTTGAAAACAACAAACGTACCATACACCCGGGAGCCTGTTACGTATTGCCGAACCCCCATCTGTACAAGGCAGATCCCTTTCACTGTGATCATATTGATCCGCAAATTTCCCTCACCAAGCAGCTGCATGGTTTTTCTCCGCTATTATCCGATGAGGTTCAATATCGCATACATCATGGCGAAACCCTTTTGGATATTATGCGGCAATTAGATACTTCCGAAGACATTTATATCAGCGATCTTGCAACGAAAATGGCATTTCACATTTTACCGTTAACTCATTTATCCTCCACATGGCGCAGCTATCCGCTCATGAAAGGATTGGACATTCTCTATCACGAAAAAGAAGAAAAGGTACGAATCAAACAACAAACCGGTGATTTGTACAAAGTGGTAAAACAAGAACTTCATCGCAATCAAAGTAAACTGCCAAAGCTACAAGAGAGTATGAGTGAGGCATTGGATTGTGAAAAATATCGAGAATACGGCGATCTCTTATTTGCGTATATGGGATCAATATCCCGCGAGCCGCTTGTTACCTTGCCTTCCTTCTATGATGAATCCATGGTATCTATTCCCTTGGATATGCGCTTTGATATCAAACAGAATGCCAATAAATTTTATCAAAAATACCATAAGGCAAAGCGGGCACAGGAATACCTTCAGGAACAAATCGTCTTGTGTAAGAAAGAAATCCATTATTTTGAGGCAATGCAGATCCAACTCGAACAGGCCTCTATCGCTGATGCGGCGGAAATTCGTGAGGAATTGATACGACAACGATACATGAAAGAAAACAAAGGACGCCAACGCAAGAAAAAGCAAGCAGACCATCCGCATTATGAATGCTTCCGCTTTGGTGAAAATAAAGTTTATGTGGGCAAAAATAATCTTCAAAATGATTATGTCACATGGAAATTAGCACGCAAAGAGGACTTATGGCTTCATGTGAAAGATCTGCATGGGGCTCATGTCATCATCAGTGGCCCGGAGCCTGATGAAACATTATTGCGCGATGCGGCAATGTTGGCCGCATGGTATTCCGGCGGTCGCCATTCCTCCAGTGTTCCCGTCAATTATTGCCCCATTAAACAACTCAAAAAAATCCCGAAAACAAAGGGCAGCTTTGTATCCATGAATCATTATAAAACCATTTATATCGATCCCGATCCGGCGCATATTCAATACCTATTTGATTTCGCTCGTTGCTCATAAGAGGATACCATTCAAAAACCGATGCCCCACGACACCGGTTTTTTCTTATTCTGTAAGCTCATTATAATAAGCGAATTCCCGCTTCTTCACAAGCCCGGATCATTTCGTCGCTCCATGCGCTGACCTGTACCTCTCCGATATGTGCCTTGTTTAACAGCACCATACAAATTCGTGATTGACCGATTCCCCCACCCATTGTCAACGGCAGTTCATCCTTTAACAACATCTGATGAAACGGATACGCCTCCCGCTCTTCACATCCGGCTTTCACACATTGTTCATGAAGACTTTCGGCGTCCACACGGATTCCCATACTGGACAATTCCACAACACAATCCAAAACGGGATAATAAATCAAGATATCACCGTTATATTGCCAATCATCATAATCCGGCGCCCTACCGTCATGTACCTGACCGCTTTTCAGCCGATCGCCGATTTTCATCAAAAATACACTTTTATGTGCTTTCGCAATCATATATTCTCGCTGTTTCGGGGTTAAGTCGGGATAAGCATCCTCCAATTCCTGGGTCGTGATAAAGGTGATATCCTCAAAGATAAACGGCTCTAAGTTCTCAAATACCTTAATTATCTCTGACTGAGTTTCCACCAGCGATTTCATAATCAAACGCACTGTGTGTTTTAAATATTCCTCATTGCGATCCTTGCGGGAAATGATCTTTTCCCAATCCCATTGATCAACATAGACTGAATGCAGATGATCCAATGCTTCATCACGCCGTAGGGCATTCATATCGGTATAAATCCCCTTATTCACATCAATATGATAGCGTTTCAAAGCCATTCGCTTCCATTTTGCCAGTGAATGAACAATTTCCATTGATTGTGGTAATTCACGAATCGTAAAATCCACCGGACGTTCCACACCATTCAAATTATCATTTAAGCCACTGTCTTGGGCCACATAAAGCGGTGCGGAAACACGCATCAAATTCAAGTGATTTGCTAAACGCTTTTCAAACAGATCCTTTACATATTTAATGGCGATTTCTGTTGTCACCAAATCAAGCTTGTTTTCGTAATGCTTGGGTAAACGCAAGTCTTTTACGGCCATATTCATCCCTCCGTTTTTCTGTCTTTCATATTATAGCGTATTTCTAATGAAAAATATACAAATTTTTCATTAGTTTTTTTTCATTTTCTTACATCCAGAAACAATGCTGTTTTCCTTGTAATTCTATGCGACTTTTTTTATAATAATACCCAATAAAGGAGAAAATGAATGATCTTATGACTGTTATGACAAACACGGCCTTAACAACTACCTTTTCTACGTGGGATCAAAATCATCATGAAAGCTATTCACAGGGAGTACTGCTTTATCTTTTCCAGGGAGATGGTGAACTGCAAACTGCAAATCAATCGTTAACTTTACAGCCAAAGCAGACAGTTCTTATTCCTCACCATACCAGTGTGTTCGTCAACGTAATGAAGCCGTTATCCGTTATGGTATGTACATGGCCGCAGTTTGAAATCATGATCGCCGATGGCAACATGGTTCAACTCCCTAACCGTGCCAATTTGGATGCGATAATTAATCTACTGGTAAAAGAAAAGAAACAAAGTGTTGATCACAATCAGGCAATGATATCACTGGGAAATCTGTTGCGGATCGTCTGTCTGCGCAATTGTGATCATCCCTTACAATTCCAAGCTCCCAAAGCATCCTCTCATGAATGTGAAGTCGTTAATGATTATCTGGCAGAAAATTATCGTGAAAGTATCACGCTGGATCAGTTGGCTGCGCTAGTTCATATGAATAAATATGCCTTAGTTCATCTTTATCAACGTGTCATGGGACATACGATTATGGAAGAATTGAAACAGATACGTCTTCTCCATGCCCAAGAACAACTCACTCACGGTGATGAAGCAATCAAAGACATCGCCCGTGCCTGTGGTTTTTCCTCTGCCGCATATTTTATTGAATCATTTCGCTCTCGCTATCAAATCACTCCGTTACAATATCGTAAAGCACAGCGTAGGAAAAAGCAGTGAATCACCACTGCTTTTCTTTTATTTCTTTACGCTTTTACTTTGACACACGTACCATCCGGTCCCGGAGTCGTGTTTAAATATTCTGCGATCTTTTCTTTTTGATCAGCCTTGCAGGGACGGCATGTACCAACGACATTAACTTCGCCCGTCACCAACGCTTCCGCCAAGCCCGAACAGCCGGCGTAACCGCAACTTCCGCAATTGTAATTCGGCAGCATAGAGGTAACCGTTTCAATACGTTCGTCGACCTCTACCTGTAAATATTTATCAGCAATGCCCAGACCGAGTCCCAATAAGGCACCCAGAACCAACATCATGACTACCGCAATAATGATAGCTTCCATTCGTGACCTTCCTTTCTTTACAGATCATGTGAGGGATGATTCGCACATGAGGAATCATGGCATCCTGCACATTCTGCTTTAATATTTTCACAGCCTTTCGGCACCGGAGTTCTATGGTTACAATAATACAAGAACGCATATATTCCGCCCAGTGCGGCGAAGAAAAGTACTGCCACCATCAGACTAGTCCTGCCAACCCGCTGAATGCCAAAGCCATAATGCCCGCCACAATCAGCGCGATCGGATTCCCTTTAAAAGCTTGAGGAACATTGCTTGCGTCTAAACGCTCGCGAATGGTGGAGAAAATGTACAATACCAACGTGAAGCCGACCGGGATCGCAATCGCATACGTCAGCATTTCCGCAAAATTGTAGCCCTCGCTGATATTATTCAACGTAACATTTAACACCACGCAGTTAGTCGTAATCAAAGGCAGATACACACCCAGTGCCTTATACAGGGCCGGACTTAATTTCTTGATGATCATCTCTACGAGCTGTACCAAAGAAGCGATAACCAAAATGAAAGTGATCAAATCCATATATTCCAAATTCAATGGTTGTAATACCTGATAATACAGGGCATACGTTACCAGCGAAGCTGCCACGATGACAAAGGTAACCGCTGCTCCCATACCGATCGCGGAACTGCTCTTTTTCGAAACACCCATGAACGGGCAAATACCCAAGAACTGATTTAGGATGACGTTATTAATCAAGGTAAAGGTGATAAACATCACAAACAAGTTTCCGATATCCATAGATTATTTCGCCTCCTTTGCGGCGGCTGCCTTAACAGCTGCCTCCTGTTTTGCACTTTGATGATTCTTATATGCTGCCAACGCTCCGGCCAACAACGCAAAGGTGATAAATGCGCCAAAGGGCTGTGAGAACATGCTGATAACATAATCCTCCGGAATCAAACGTAGCGAGAAGATGGTTTGTTCCATGTTGAACGGATTCTCAAAGGACAAGATGCCGGTCGCCAGAATCTGACGAATCGCAGACATCACCACGATGGAACAGGTATAGCCAAGTCCCATTCCCAAACCATCCAACGCAGAATCAAATATTCCGTTTTTTGATGCAAACGCTTCTGCGCGTCCTAATATGATACAGTTAACAACGATCAAGGGAATAAACACACCCAACGCACTGTCTAATGCCGGTGCATACGCCTTAATCAACATCTGAATAATTTTTACCAGAGTCGCAATGACCACAATATACACGGGAATGCGGATCTCCGCAGGAGTCACTTTTCTCAGACAGGAGATGATCACATTACTCATCACCAATACCAGAATGACCGCGACACCCATACCGATCGCATTGTTCAGTGTTGTGGTAATCGCAAGCGTAGAACACAAGCCCAGGTACAATCCGAAAACAGGATTTTCACGGATGAACCCGGCAGTAAAATTTTCTTTACGATTCATATATTCATCCTCCTATTTCATGTTTTCTAACAGGTATTTTCCTGCTTCCTGAATTCCTTCCACTACCGGTTTGGAAGAAACGGTCGCACCGCTGATCGTGTCCAACGTATCACTCTCGGCATTCTTATCCAATAATGTCTTTTTGAATGAATCCTCTGCAACTTTAGAGCCGATGCCCTGCGTATCGCCGTTAGAAATGACCACATAATCCAAGATCTTGGCATCATCATCAAGGGCAACCATAAAGCTGGTGCCGTCTTTATAACCGCTAACCTGAAGTTTAAAGACAGTTCCTTGACCTTTTACCGTGAAGATCTTCTCAATCGTTTCAGAATCCTTTACGCTCACTTCCTCAAAATCCGAATCGGCCGCATCCGGGAAAATCAACTGAAGATTTTCTTTTTCCGCTGCCAATGCATTGGCGGCTACAATCGGCGCAGTTAAGCTGTTTGCGAAGGCCAACGCACCACCGGCAATCGCAGCGACCAGAGCTAAGAAAAGGGTTAAATGCATAACTTTTTTCATCGTTTCTTACCTCCTAATATCCCAACGCCTTCTTAACTTCCAGAAGGGCACGCATACTTGACTTCACAGAGAATGTCGCACCGGATACCACATCGTTTTTCTCAACTTCATTCAATGTAGAAATATCCTTGCCGACAAACTGATTCAAATATTTTTCATTTTTAATTTTATCACCGATATACTCTGTATCTTTGATCACCGTCGGATTTACAGAAACAATCGTCTTACCGTCCGCGTCAATTACAATTTCGAATACGTTAGGATCAAACGGATGATTGTAATCCGGCATGTTAGGACCTTCCTTCGCCGCATATCCCTCCGCGGTAACAGTATAGGTCGTTGTGCCATCGCCGTTCTCAACAGTTGAATCCAATGTTGCATTCAAAGAATTCACATATTCGTCATCCATATTCAAAATGACGGTTTTCGGTTTCTCCGGCTTTTTCGGTTCTGCCGGTACAATTTTCATATTTGCCAAATACATCGTTGCAAGACCAAATACACTCAATACTGCTAATGTAATATAGCCTTTTTTCTGCAGCGTGGTTTGTTTACCGGTAAAGGCCTGCTCAATGGCCGGAGTCAACATATTCATAATCAGAATAGAATACATACATCCTTCCGGTGCATTTGCCAATACACGAATCAGCACCGTAATAATGCCGGCTCCCAACGCAAAGAGGCATTTGCCGATGCGGGTAGTAGGAGTTGTGACCGGATCTGTAAGCATAAATACCGCACCGAATACCACACCGCCGCTGCAAAGATGGAATAAGGGATACCAGTACCAATCAGACATTCCGCTAAACATTGCCAAAGCAGATGTCATAACCAAAATGGTGCCGAGATAAATTACCGGAACACGCCAATCAATAATGCGACGAATGATCAATACGACACCGATCACCAGCAACAATGCAGTACACGTTTCACCCAAAGCCCCCGGATACCAGCCGGTAAATAAATTCCATAACCCGCCGACCTTGTTCATTAACGTATTGATCATCGTATCATTTAAGGTCAGCCAGTTATAATCATTGGCCATCAAGGTTACCGGTGTTGCTTCCGTTGCGACATCCGCAACCTTCGCTCCGGCAAAGCTGGCAAAAATCACCGCAAATCCAACCGCAGCCGGATTGAAAATATTCTGTCCGAAACCGCCGAATAAAATTCTGCCCGCAAAAATCGCAAAGAATGTTGCGATTCCCAATGCATACGGTTTGGTATCAATCGGACACATCAGTGTCAATATAATCGCTGTAATCCAGCCAAACGAAGAAGTGATATATTTTTTAATATTTTCTTTCTTAAATAAGGCCCATGCAATTTCGCACACGAAAGTAACGATCAGTGAGGTTGCCATCAGAATCAATGCCTGTGTCACATACGCGCTTCCGTATTCACTCGAATAATAGAATAAAGAGAACGCATAGACGACTAACAGCGCAATCGTCAATTCTAACATCATCCGCGTTGTACTTTGTTTCTGGCGAAAGTTAGGGCTTGCACTAAATGTAAACTTCATCTCTTACCCTCCTTACTTCTTTGCCATTGCCAACTGACGTTTTGCCTTGCGGACATTTTCTGTCACGTCCAATTTTGACGGGCAAATATAAGCACACAGACCGCATTCGATACAATCCATTGCACATAATTTTTCCATCATGGCTTTATCATTCAGTTTCGCAGCCTGTGCAATGCGCACCGGTTGTAAAGCACTGGGGCATACATCGCAACACTGACCGCATCGCATACAGGAAAGCGTATCAAAGGCTTTTGTTTTAAGCACGGTGATCGCATTCATCTGACGTTCAACCACAAATTGCTCGTTGACGATTGTCTTACCCATCATCGGTCCGCCGGCAATCAGCTTGACATCCTCACTTAGATAGCCGCCACATTCCTTAATCACTTCACTGACCGGTACGCCGACCGGGCAATGAATATTCACAGGATTGGCCACGCCATCACCGCTAACCGTTAACAGTGCAGTAATGATGCCTTTTCCTTTTAACAGCGCTTTCGCAAACGCATAAGCTGTCGATACATTATTAACAATCGCACCGACTTCGGAAGGTAGCTTATCATAATCCTTTTTCATAATCAACCTTACCAAGGCACGCTCCCAACCGATCGGATATACATCCGCCACCGGCAACACGCTGACACCGCTGACATTGGCAACTGCTGCTTCCACTTTTTTCAAAATCTCGGTGTGTGTCTTTTTGATCACGATAACCGCTTCTTCCGCCTGCGCCATTTTACGCATCGCCAAAATCCCGACAATCATGTCATCCAAACGCGTTTCCATCATCTTATGGTCGGCGGTCACATACGGCTCGCATTCCGCCCCATCAATAATCAGTTTTTTAATATCCTTTGCCTGTTCATATTTCACATAAGTCGGAAAACCGGCACCGCCTTGGCCGATAATTCCCGCCTCTTTCATAAACGCGATGAGTTCTTCCCTGCTTGCACTTTGATAATCAAGTGGCGCAAACGATTGGATATACTCCATTTTACCATCATTATCAATAACCACATGATCCAAGGGTTTCAGCGTCATATGCATTCGCTTTTGAACGCCTTTTACCGTCCCGGAAACACTGGAATAAATCGGCACATACATCCGATCATTACATTCCGCAATTTTCGTACCGACACAAACATGATCGCCTTCTTTTACCAACACATCAAACTTTGTGGAATGACTGGCATAAAGCGGT
>CAJUGR010000042.1 GCA_910586285.1 uncultured Erysipelotrichaceae bacterium | reverse complement strand
TTTGGCATTGATTCCCGCAAAGCCACATTCTGATCATTCTTTTATCCTTCTGTGAGGTTATTTTAATGATTACTGATGCGGTCTAAAAACGTAATCACATATTCCAAATCTGCCAATGATAACGAAAGACACAGATCATGGATCTTATGCAAAGCTGCGTTATATTCATCCATATTATTTTGATTAATCGGCATATCAAAGAACCACTCAATCGGTGTTTGCGTTGCTGACGCAATTGCGACCAGTGTAATTAACCGTGGAGTTACTTGTCCGTTTTCATATCTACTGATAGCAACGTCTGACACGTTGCACGCATCACCCAAATTCTCTTGGGTAAGGCGCGCTTTCTTTCGCGCTTCTCTGATTCGTTTTCCCATTTCCGTTTTGTTTATTGAATAACCATCTTTTTTCATATTTACGACCTCAATCATTATTCAAAGTATAAAGCATTTATAATCACTTTTTAATATCTTGTAAGTTAAGTTACTTTCGTATAAGTTAAATCATTTGTCTTTTATCCCATAACTAGGTAATATTTAACACTTGCGATTTTTTTAATGTTACGATAAAAAAGCTTCCAAATTGATAATTAAGCTTTTTCATGAAGCCTTGAGTCAATACATTATCTTCCTTCCATCCACTAAAGCATTAGAAAATAAGCATCACAGTAAATCAATAACAATCGCCAATCTGATAAGAGTATGTGACAGAATCTTTTCACTTATGACTTTAATTCAATAACTAAGAGTCATCATTTCATGTAATTGCCTATGGAAATTGATTATTTGTATGATGATATAGAAGTGCGAGGCAATAACAAGAACAAAATATATCCATTGTGAAATTCTATTGCCATATAATCAAATTTTATTATACATAATAGGAAAAATGTGTTAAAATAGTGTTATCAAGGAAGATACACGCTCGCATCAACGAAATTGACGACACTGAATGCGTGATGAGTGCCTTGTGGCAGTAAAAAGCGAAAGCTTTGAAAACAAGAAGTTGGGTGAACAAGAGACGAACCATCTCTGCTTTGGAAGATCAACCACAAGAAAAAGATGAAAGTGTCGTCAAAGACAATAAAGCACCGGGACTCAAATAGGGATAACGCGTTTGAACCGGCAAGTTATATAGAAGAATCCGTCAAAGCTCCGTTTGAAAATGACATTAAAAAGAGTGATAGTTACTTATGATGTTAACAGTAATAAGGCAGACTGTAATAGTCTGTCTTTTTTATCTTTAGTTGCTTTTAATTATAGTGTTGTTACATGAACAAAGTTGTCATTTGATATATTGAAAACGTAAACCTAATTTTTTTAATTACATTAAAATTGCGCTAAGAAGCAAAGACATCTTTAGTGGTGTCAATATTTATAGGGCTTTTTATAATCACTAGCCACCATTAAAATTAAAAGCAAGGTTTATCTTTAAATCGAAAAAATTATTATGAGTAAACAACCACCGGCAGAGACCGGTGGCTTTTATCATGCGGCCACTAGGGGGAAGAAATGGCGACATTCTTTACATCGGAGTTATCGAATACATAACCTATTGCTTCTTCGTAAACATCCAAATCCATATTGTCAATCGGTGTTAATCGTTCAAACTGATATTTTCCTTCTGCCCTATTTGTCACTTCCTTTCTTCATTTCAATAATTCTCAGCTAACAGAAAATCTGCTAAATGCACGATCTTCACGCCGTTGATATTGCCTGCGGCAAGCTCGTCAAGCGTTACGACATACTTGGGGTAGTGGTCTTTGATTTCAAGCAGATTGGCAATCTCACGATCGGATTCCTCCGGTAGATTGCGGCACACTTGCACATAAATACGCTCATCGCGCCGTACCGCCACAAAGTCTATTTCTTTCGCTTCCTTTTTGCCGATATACACCTCATAACCTTTTCTGCGAAGCTCAAAGTACACGATGTTTTCCAGCATAGCGGCAACAGACTTCGGATTAAAGCCCATCATGCAGTATTTCAGAGAAGCGTCCGCAAGATAGAATTTCTCCTGTGTTTTCAACACGGATTTGCCTTGCAGGTCGTATCGCTGACAGCGATAGATGACAAAGGCCTTTTCCAGCCATTCCAGATAGTTATACACTGATTCCACCGAGAGGGAGCGCCCCTCGCTTTTTAAGAATTTCACGATAGCGTTAGCCGAAAAGGTCTTGCCGACATTCTCAACGATATACTTTACAACACGGTTAAACAGGTCAAAGTTAGTAATATTGTGTCGTTTCGTTATATCGCCGGTGATAACGGAATTATAAATGCCCTCGACGATCTGATACGCTGCGCCCTCGTCAAAATTGCTCAGCGCAACGATAGGAAAACCGCCCATGCGGATATATTCGGTAAGCAGTTCTTTCGGCGTGCGTCCGCTTGCCTTTTTGAACTCTATATACTCGGCAAAGGACAGCGTAAACACAGGAATGGAGATATATCGTCCCGTCAAGTAGGTGGATATTTCACTTGACATCATCTTGGAATTGGAGCCGGTCACATAGATGTCTGTGTTGGCGTTTTCCAAAAGACTGTTAACAGCCTTTTCCCAGCCTGTGATTTCCTGCACTTCATCAAGCAGAAGATAGTAACGCTCGTCGCCGGTCATTTTTTCCTTGATAACGTTATACATATCTTTGTCGGTCATGCCGTCGTCAAAATCTTCCGAGGTATAGCGCATACTGATAATGTGATCTGCAGGAACGCCACTTTTTATCAAATCATCCTGCAACATCTCTAAAATTGTAGATTTACCACAGCGGCGAATACCCGCAAGGATTTTCACCAGCGGTACATCACGGTAGGTTTTCAGTAAATCTAAATAGTGGGGTCTAACGATCATGCTATCGCCTCCTTTACCATTAGTATATCAAAAAAAGTTATAAAAAACCAATAGTTCTTGCTTGCATTTCGTAAAAACTTCTAGATTTCAACTTCTTTTTCGGGCTTGTTATGTGCTTTACAAATGTAATATACCCATCAGCTTAGCTGGTGGTTTTTACGTAATCGCCCCAAGGGGCTCAATTTCTAGCTGCGCTTACCGGTGCAATAATACGGTCCGACACTTGCATTTCTACTGCTTTCTCCCCGTAAACGGGTCTTCTATATCCAGTGTCAACTGATCGCTTATTTGATCCTCTTTTAATTGATTTCTTATTTAGGCCTCTTTTACTTTATCATTTTCCCTGCTGTATCCACATAATATCCTCTACACCAAAATGATCTATTTCTATATTTATACTTCATATTCCCCCATTTCTGATATATTATTATGCTACTCTTCCCTTTTAAAAATCCCATAAAACTTAATACTGACATTTTAGGTGGAATTTCTACCAGCATATGCACGTGATCCGGGCATGCTTCTGCTGTTATTATTTTTACTCCTTTCCAATCGCACAATTCTCTTTGTATTGCTCCTATCTCTAATCTCTTTTCTCCGTAAAATATTTTTCTCCTATACTTCGGTGCAAATACAATATGATATTCACAATTCCATGTAGTGTGTGATAAAGTATATACGTCATCTAATGGGTGATTATTCATTTTTTGACCTCCTTTTGATTCTTTCTTGCAGTTGTCGGACCGCATTGTTATTCTATCAAAAGGAGTTTTTTATTTTTAAAGACTCACCGCTAAAGCTCTACGGTACCCTCAGACTATCTGGGGGTTTTCTCATACAAAAAAACCGATAAATAATCGGCTTCACCTCCCTTATTTATATGGCATTCCTAATAAAACAGTTATAGAATCAAGCCTGCGTCTTACTCATTTACATCGCCCATCCGCTGTAAAAGGCGGATAATCAGCTTCAAATCTTTTAACGGAAAGCCCATGCACAGATCATTAATCTTGTATAACGCATCATTGTATTCATCTAATTTCTTCTTATTTGCCGGAATATCAAAAAATCGTTCTATTGGTGTTTGAGTAATCTCAGCGATACCGATCAATGTTTTCAAGCACGGGCTTGCCCAACCGTTTTCATAGCGGCTGATCGCTACCATGGAAATACCAAGCATATTACCCAATTCTTCTTGCGTCAAATCCATTTTCGTTCGTGCTTCTTTAATACACTGTCCCATTTTTAATTTATTAATCTTACAATAGTCATTTTTCATAAGTATGCCCTCAATCTTACCATCAAAGTATAATCTATTTACTTAAGCTTTTTAATATACAATATATTAAGTGTATTACGGTAAAATTAAGTTTTATAAATCTCTTCATTTTTATAATAAGAATAAGATGTTTTTTAAACAAACGCTTAAATAAATTTGAATAATTTTAATATTTGACAACATAACCAGAAAAATCACTGATGACTCTGTTCCTGTTCTGATTTTTTGTTTTTTTTTATGATCATTTAGCATACATTATGCCGGACTACTTGCATTCTTTCGCAAATGTGCTTATAATGAGCATATTATAAGATCTGTATAACAGATTTGATTGTGATCTCTGTGACACAAATCAATGGTCGTTTGCAGCATTTTATAATCACTCAAGGATACATCGCATCGTTATGAGCGAAAGTAGGAGGAAAAATGAAAACAAAAAACTTGACACTATTTGCTTTTTTTCTGGCAATCGAACTGATTCTTTTGTTCACGCCATTGGGATTTTTGCGAATCGGCCCGCTGTCGGCAACCTTGATGCACATACCGGTCATCATTATCGCCATTACCATGGGTCGTAAATACGGATGTGCTTTAGGATTGATATTCGGATTATGCAGTATATGGAGCGCCACTTTTACACCGGGAATTACATCCTTTTGTTTCTCGCCGTTTATCACGGTCGGTAATGTAAGCGGCAACTTTGCCAGTATCATCATTGCCTTAGTACCCCGTGTGCTCATCGGCTATTGTGCCGCGAGTGTTTATACCTTCGGCAAAAAGCATTCTCATTCTGAATCCATTTCAGTAATCGCAGGAGCGCTCAGCGGTGCCCTGACCAATACGGTATTGGTTTTAGGTCTTATCACCGTATTTTTCGGTCATGAATATGCAAGTGCATTAAGCATTCCCTATCATACATTAATATCGGTTTTATTGGGTGTCGTATTTACCAACGGAATTGCCGAGGCAGTCATCGGATGTATTGTCACATGGATGGTTTATAAAGCATTAAAGCCGATTTTAAAAAATACCGAACGCGTCCAGGCTCATTAATCGCTCTTTTTCAAAGGATTTAACGATAAAAGCACATAAAGTTATAGTCAAACGGGCAATAATTTAGTAAAATAAAGATAAAGATTGTTAGGAGTGGATGAGTATGGAAAAGCTGGATGAGAAGAAACAGGAACCATTGAAAACCGATCTGGATGATATGAAAAATGATCTGGATGAAATGAAAAAATGGGCCGATGATTCCCGGAAGAAACAGAAAAGTTCACTTGCGAATACCGCTTCGGAAAAATCACAGAATAAAACCGAGACGAAAGCAAAACATGAAGTAAAAGAAAAAGAAATGAAAAAAGCGGACGTTAAGGAAAAACAAAAACCGCAGACAAAGGCGCAAGCAGAGACAAAGCCAAAGGTACAATCAAAGTCAAAGACTGTGACAAAACCGAAAACAGAAACAAAGTCAAAAACAGAATCAAAACCGAAATCGGAAACAAATAAAAAATCAACGGCTAAGAAAACGGGAAATAAAGCATCCGCAAGCAATCAGTCAAAACAAAAAAATAAAGCGCAGTCCACAACCAAAGGTGCAGTAAAAAACAACGCCTTTAATCAAAAACTAAAGGACCTAAAAAACCAAAGGGCAAAGAAGCCAAGCGGAAAAAAAGGTGATGGAAAGGCGGAACATAATTATTTATTATGGGCCACCATCGCTGTCATTGCGATTCCCTGCGTGATTCTTCTCTATATTGTTATCGGTTCACGGGAAAATTCACGAACACCGGTCACCGGTCATCGTTTTAAGGATGCATTGGATCCCGCAATCACAGAGGAAAATCTAAATGCCTTAAAAGACAGTTTAAAGTTTGATAATGCTGATGAAGTTGAAATCACGTTAAAGTCCGCAACCCTGCGTATTAACATCGATACAAAAGATGAATTGAGCCAGGAAGAAATGAAAGAACTTGTTGCACTTGCTTATGATAAGGTCAATGAAAAACTGCCAATCGCTACGTATTTTACCAATAAAAAGAACGGCGATGAGATTATGAAAATGTATGATTTGGAAATCAGTGCCTATAATGTACTGCCCAAAGATGATGCAGAAAGTAAGACCAAGCAGATTCATTTAAGTCGAACCAAAAACGCGGCAGCGGAAGAACCGGTTGATGACGTACTCAGTTCTCCGAAAGATGAACAGAGTGCGGAAGAAATTCTGAATCCGGACACTTCCAATCCACCGAAACAAGAAGCAGGAAATGGACAAGAAGAGGGCGAATAGCCCTTTTTACATGGAGGCAATATGAAAAAAAACGATATCGTAACCGGACGTTGTGAAAGTTATACTTTTGATGGCAACGGCGTGGTAAAAATTAACGGTTTCCCCCTTTTTGTAAAAGGCTTAATGCTTCAGGAAGAAGCGGAAATCATTGTGACAATGGTAAAAAAGACTTATGGATATGGGAAGTTGCATAAATTGATTACCGCAAGTAACGAGAGAATAGAGCCACGCTGTCCAATCGCTGCTCAATGCGGCGGCTGTCAGCTTCAGCATATGTCCTATTCACATCAGAAAACATTTAAAAAACAACAAGTGGAAGCAGTAATGCGGCGCATTGGCGGAATCACCACTCCGGTTGATGATATTTTGGGAATGTGTGAGCCGTGGCATTACCGCAATAAAGCACAAATCCCCTTTGGGGAAGATCACGGTTCCTTGATCAGTGGATTTTATCGTATTCATTCCCATTCAATTATTGATACTGATCAATGTCTGATTCAACATCCGCTGATGAACGATATTTTGAAGACAGTTAAATCTACGTTAAAAGAAAACGGCGGCGGTGCGGATATTCGACATTTGCTTATCAAGTTTGCGGCTTCTACCAATGAAGCTATGGTAGTTTTCATAGTGACAAAGAAACAAGCTTTTAATCATGAAAATATGATTGCAAAATTAACGACACAATTTCCGCAAATCAAAAGTATCCTGATTAATATCAATACACGCAATGACAATGTCATTCTCGGTGAACAGGAAATACTGCTTTACGGCCGTCCATATATTGTCGATCGACTCATCAATAATACTTATCAAATTGCGATGAAATCTTTTTATCAGGTGAATCCGGCACAAACTGAAGTTCTTTATCAAACCGCTTGTGATTTTGCGCAGTTAACAGGCAAAGAGAATGTGATTGATCTTTATTGCGGAGTGGGAACTATCTCCCTGACTCTTGCCAAATATGCACGTAAGGTAACCGGAATCGAAATCGTTCCCGAAGCTATTGAAAATGCTAAGGCCAACGCCCAACGCAATCAATGTAATAATGTAGATTTCATCTGTGCCGATGTCAATGACTATGCAAAACAGCTTGCGGCACAACAGGAATCCGTGGATGTCATCGTCGTAGATCCACCGCGCAAAGGATGCAGTATTAGCGTATTGGAAAATATCGCAGAGCTGCACCCACAACGCATCGTCTATATCTCCTGTAATCCTGCCACTCAAGCCCGTGATTTAAAAATCTTAGCTCAGCACGGTTATGAAACAGTGCGAATTCAACCGGTGGATATGTTTGCTCAAACCTATGGAATCGAAGTGATCGCGCTACTTACGCTGCGCAAATCGTAAACATTGATAAATAATGGAAATTGCACAAAAAGCAAAAGTTGGATCATTCTATCAATTAATAATAAAAGGTTATAACGCATTAGTTAAGACGGATGCATTACAACCTCTTTTTTGTTTTAAAGATGCATTCTTATGTTCCTGCACAATATGAACATTATAATCTCGGTTTCTATTGTTTTATTCCTTTCCGATAAAAGTAGAAGTGAACTTTGAATACATAATCTTTTGTTCATGATATAAGCTTTCATATCCGCTAAGCATATAGGCAATGACATCCGCCATCAGAAAATAGCCGATTCCGACAAAGCCAAACAGTTCGAAGCTTAACAACAATGAAGTAATCGGGCAATTTGTGACACCGCAAAACACACAGATTAATCCCAATGCCGCCGCAAAATCTGAGGGGAACCCGATGATTGATCCGATCAATGCTCCCAATGTGGCTCCGATAAAAAAGGAAGGGACGATTTCTCCGCCTTTGAAGCCGCAGCCAAGGGTAATCGCGGTAAATACCATTTTTAACAGAAACGCGGCCGGGAATACCTCACCTGCCATAGTTTCTTCAATAACATCCATACCGGCGCCCAAATAAGATCGGCCAAACATTTGAGCCAACAAGATAATGAGTACTCCCCCGATGACGATTCGTAAATACTGATTAGGCCAATGGAGCGAAAACTGTTTCTGTGTCCAATGCATAAGCAGACAAAACAAGCGTGCAGTCAGCGCACAAAGCATCGCAATGATAACGACTTTGATCGCCCCCCCCGCAGACAAAGCAGGAATACTTTTCAACATGAACCCTTCTGCGCCAACACCAAGATAGGCGGCCAATGACGCTGCGACAACGGAAGCCAATGCACATGGAACAAGTGCCGCATAATACATAATTCCTACACTGATCACTTCCAACGGAAAAACCGCTGCCGTCACCGCTGTGCCGAAGAGTGCCGAAAAAGCAGCGCTCATTCCACACATTGTGATGATATGAATGTCCTTATCATTCAGCTTCCACCATCGTCCCAGCTGATGCGCCAAACTGCCGCCAAGCTGTAAGGCCGCGCCTTCTCGACCAGCCGAACCGCCAAACAAGTGAGTTACCACCGTAGATATAAATATAAGCGGTGCCATTTTTAACGGCACATTTTCTGTTGTGCGAATCGATTGGATGACCAAATTGGTGCCTTTGCTCTGTTTCACTCCGGCACTATGGTATAACCACACAATCCCCAAACCACCAAGCGGCAGAAAATATACAATCCAACTATGATCCATACGAAAATTCAGTGCGCCTTTTAGCGCATATGAAAAGCCAACCCCGACGAATCCGACAAGCACACCGACCACCAAGGCAATAACCATCCATTTCACAAATATTGCGATATTGTGTCCTTCTGCTTTTAATAATAACTGCCATTTTTCACGTTCCATATTATCACCTGATTTCTTAACCATTATATCACGAAGCAACACTTCCGAAAACATTATTCTGGTGCCTTGCGCCTTATCACAGCGAAAAAAGCATAGGCAGACTTGGCAAAAGCTGTTAAAATATGATACGATGTATGCCTAGGAGGGATCAGATGGCAGAAAAAAAAGGAGCGCGCTTATTGGCTCAAGTAAAAAAGAAGCGTCAAGCACAACATGATCAAAGCATAACCAAAGTCGTGAAGAAAAAACACCGGCGAACAAACTTTGATAAAGTGAATTTTAACGGTTAAAAAACAAGGCTATACGAGAAACGTAATTGCCTTGTTTTTAATATCTATTTGAATCTGTTCGGGACTGCCGCCTTCCTCACCGTCCAGCGTCCAGCTTGCTTTCGGATCGCTTTCAATATGCAAGGAAGATGCTGTAAAGAATTCCATAAATTTCTCATTGATCTCCTGTTTCAAAAGAGCGCTGATAATGATCTGAAGATCCAGCGGATTTTGCGGCATCCGAATTAACAGAACCTCGAATTCTCCGTCATCCAATCGCGCATTTTTGGTATTGACAGTCTGAAATCCGGCTACCGAGCGAGCATTGGTTATGGCGCCGAATACAAAATCATCATCAATGATTCGATCTGATGTTGTCAGCCGCATATGATATGTTGTAATCTTAGAGAGTTGTTTGAACCCCTCAAGAAAATAAGCAATACGCCCCAACGTATTTTTGGTTGCTTGAGGAGTATGATAAGATACTTCGGTGAATGCTCCAAATGCTGCGACATAAGTAAAATAACAGTGGTTAAACGTACAGATATCACAATCAAAACGCTCATCATTTTTGAATTTTTCCATGGCCTTACTGACATTGCCGCTCAGATGCAGCGTACTGGCAAAATCATTTACCGTTCCACTGGGAATATACGCCAACGGCAACTGTTTTTCCATTTGTAACATGCCGTTAATCACTTCATTCAGCGTACCATCGCCACCGCTGCACGCAATCAAATCATAATTTTTTCCATGCGCTAATATCAGCTCGGTCGCATGGTTTTTATATGAAGTCGGAAAACAAGTGACGATATAGCCCATTGAAAAAAAGCCGTCGACGATTTGAAACAGCGCATTTTTTATTCTTCCTTTACCGGCCTTTGGATTCAATATTAACATACATTTGCGTGCCATATGTCATCTTCCTTTACTACTTGGTTATTATTATACATCGAACATTTATAAAAAATCCAGCCGCCGCCTAATAAAAGCACTTTTTTTGCATGACAAGTGCAATCCGATTTAATATTCTTTACCAGATGTGACAATATAATACAGATAAGAATCCTTCCATCAAGCCACCTTTATCATCATACATGGTTTTCTTATTTGTTTTTCTTGCGCCTCTTCCTTATATAATATATGAATTAAATTTTTTATTTTCATCACCGCAAAATCACTTACGGCGGTTCTCCCAATCCTTACGCAATATCTCCATCATGACAATATCGTGTGCCGCACCGCAATGATAAAATGACTGATGCCAACGTCCGCATTCCTTGAATCCAAGATCTTGATAAAGCGCTATTCCTTTTTGATTAAAATCAAAAGCCTCAAGATGTAACGCCTGAAAACGTTGTGATTGAAAAATGTAATCCATCAATAACGTCATCGCTTCTCTGCCATATCCTTGATGGCGATAATCGGCTCCGATAAATATCCCCATCGTCGCATACTGATCCTGATGACCGATATTGAATAAAGACACATGCCCCATGAATTCATCCTGATCTTTACGGATAATTGAAAAAACAAACGGCCCTTCATTCCACTTCTGTAATATTTCAGTGACCTTGCCTTCATTTAACAGCTGCGCATAAAAGCCATTATTATAGGCAATATCCTGATCCTCATTCCACCATTTGGTTAAGATTTCTTTTTCTGCCTCGACATTCATCGGGGAAAGATAAATATGTTCCCCGACAATTTTCTTATAATACATGAAAATCCTCCTTTATCCGCCACAACGGGTTGTCTTGCCCTTTGACACCTGTTCCTATTTTAATGGATTTCCTTTGCCTTTGCAATGAATTTCCTAACGATCGCAAGTTCACAGTGATCATTCTCTATCATTCTTACTCAAGATGCGTGAATCCCTATTTTCCTATATTCGGAAAACTTTTCTCATAGCGAATTTTGTAGTATAATGATGCCGATAGTTGGGAGTGTTACCGTGCGTCATATTTTGGTAGAAATAAACTGTCGTCAATGCGGGTATCATACACACATCAAAAGTCACACGCTTGTCAAGCCGGAATTGGAGCCGAACCTACGCGAGCGAATTCTTCAGCATGCGATGTTTACCTATGAATGCCCACGTTGTCATACGAAAACGACTTTCATTCACAACTTTCTCTATCATGACACCAATCACCGTTTTTTGGTATACATGAGCAACGATCAGAATGTGCCTGCTTCTTTACGCCAACAATTTCCCGATCAGCCGCTTTGTGTGGTTTGTGATCCTGATGATTTGGCAGAAATCATCAGGATGCGAGAGGATGCCTTGGATGATCAGGTGATGATAAAAATCAAACAGCTTTTACACCGAAAAGATCCAAAAGTGCTGACCATTCGCTATCACGATTGTGATGAAACAAGTCAAACCATATGGTTGACATATACATATTCCGATACAAAAATATACAAAGCAATTACTTATCAAACCTATGAACAATATGCGGAAAAATATCAAAACAGAAAGGAGGGCGCTTAGATGAATAAAAAAGAATGGGATACCGCTTCTCTGGGTGTTACCTATCAAATGACACTGGATTCTTTTCTCAGTGATCATTATCATGCCCCTTCCCGCCGCTTTGATCATTACGAAGAAGCATTAAATAAACTGAAAGAAATGAAACAATACCGCGGCTGGCAAAAAAAGAAATACATCGCCCATCAGGCGCTGCTTATCTGTCGTGATTGTATTGAGGCATATTTGGCTATGGGGTTGTATTGCGATGATATGTTTGAAACCTTAAAGATCTATAAACAAGGCATGGAATTAGCGACCATGAATTTGGGGCGTGATTATTTTCGTCAGCCAATCAGTGATTTTTATCAAATAGAAGAAGCGAAAACCTTTTTTCACATGAAATTTGCTTATGCATGTGCCTTGTATGAAGTCGGTTATATGCGCCGCTCGCTGGCTCAATTTCAGGAAGTGCTGTCTCTGAATCCAAGTGATGTGTTCGGAGTTCGTTATTACTTATATGCCGGTTTTCTGTATTTGGAAGAATACGATCAATTTAAACAATTATACGAACGCTATCCGAAACAGGATACATTTACGTTATATGCGAATTTCTTATATTATTATAAAAAACAAATGTTAAATGAGGCAAAAGTGCTGTTACATCCGATGATGGAATACAATCCATATTTATATGAAATCATGGCCTATGAGCGGATGAACAACGCCACCATCAAGAAGAAGTTTGCGCCCGGAAGCGGTGAAGAAGCCGCATATTGCATTGCCATCTTACAAAAGGTTACCAACGGACTTGAATATTTACCCAATTTTCTGGTGAGAGAAAAACGGAATGAACCCACTCCGGCATGAAGTGAAGCATTCCGTTTTTTAATCCAATTCCGATTGTCCGGTATATAACTGATAATAGCGTCCTTTTTGAGCAAGCAGTTCTTCATGCGAACCGCGTTCGATAATCTCTCCGTGATCCAAAACCATAATCGCATCGGCATTACGTACCGTACTCAAGCGATGGGCAATCACAAATACTGTACGTCCTTCCATCAGTCGATCCATTCCTTTTTCAATCAGTTTTTCACTGCGCGTATCAATAGAACTGGTGGCTTCATCTAAGATGAGTACCGGCGGATCCACGATCGCTGCCCGCGCAATCGCCAACAGTTGTCGCTGCCCTTGGGATAAATTAGCGCCATCGCTATGCACCAGGGTATCATAACCGCGCGGAAGATGGGATATAAAATGATGCGCATTGGCCAGCTTGGCTGCCTCAATGACCTGTTCCATCGTAGCTTTAGGATTACCAAAGCGAATATTATCCGCAACCGTACCGCTGAACAAATGTGTATCCTGTAAAACCACGGCAGCCGCATGACGTAAATCATCCTTGCGAATGAGTTTTACATCAATACCGTCATAAGTAATACTGCCACGGCTGATGTCATAAAAGCGATTTATCAAATTGATAATGGTCGTTTTCCCCGCACCGGTACTGCCGACAAAGGCAATCTTCTGACCCGGCTTGGCATACAGGGAAATACCCTTTAAAATCTGAACTTGAGGTTGATAGCCAAAAACCACATCATGAAACCGTACATCTCCCACCAGCGGCACATAAGTAATCCCTTGCGGACGAGGATGACGCCACGCCCATTTACCGGTCGGCTTTTTGCTTTCCTGAAGTTCTCCGTTGGCATCCACACTAACCGCGCTCAACGTGATAGCTCCTTCATCGCATTCACTTTCTGCCTCTAAAAAGGTAAAAATTCGCTCCGCTCCGGCCATCGCTGCCAGAATGAAATTCAGCTGCTGCGTAAACTGATTGATCGGCATGGCAGTCTGACGCACATAGATTAAATAGGAAGAAAGATCTCCTAATCGCAGTTTTCCCGCAATCGCAAAAAAACCGCCGATACATGCCACCACCGCATAATTGAAATAAGAGAGAGAAACCACTGTCGGTATCGTACGTCCCGCATAGGTCAAAGCTGCCGTAGCGCTGTCGCGGAGCATCTCATTGCGCCGCTCGAATTCCTTTTGATTGGCTTTTTCATGGCGAAAAACCTTTACCACTTTACTGCCTTCCACCATCTCTTCGATAAAGCCGTTCATTGATGCCATCGCTGCTTGTTGGCGCGAGAAATAATACTTACTGCGGCGACTGAAGTATTGAATTAACACCGCCATAAAAATCATAAAAGCTGTCACAATCAACGATAATTGCCAGTTTAACAGGAAGATCGCAATCAAAGTTCCCACGATCATCGTAAAGCTTTGAATCAAATTATCAATACAGTTATTCAACGCATCCTGCAAAGTATCGATAT
>CAJUGR010000041.1 GCA_910586285.1 uncultured Erysipelotrichaceae bacterium | reverse complement strand
GAATTGGAAGAAGAATATTTTTTCGTTGATAAAAGTATGATGATCCATGATTTCATCAGCCGAAAAACAAACTGACATTGATCACAAGACCCAAACGATTTGGTAAGACAATCAATATGAGTATGTTGGCAGAATTATGTGGTATCACCAAAGACTCTCATTCATTATTTGAAGGCACTGCAATTATAAACAGCGAAGTAAAATCGGAAATGAATCCGTATCCTACTATCTTTTTAAGTAGGAAATGGATAAAAAAAGAGATCGTATAAGAAAATCCTCAATAACATGACGTTCTAAAATGGAATTTCACATCGATGACGAAACGAAGAGAAGCCTCTTCGTTTTTTATCTTAATATGATCATTCATCCTCAAAACGTGATCGCATCAATCATAAAGATCGGATAATTCATCGCTGTAATGCAATACCGGAGTTCTTTTTCGCTGAACGTGGTATTATCAAAATCCACACAGAGAATTCCCGTATGGCAGTCCATGATGACATCGTGGATGGCAGTGATTTCACCCAGTCTCATTTGGATTCGCTTTTTATCCCATTCATTGATTTGACGTTCCAATGCATATTGAATACTGACTTGTGCCATAAGACACCTCCTGTATTCAGTATTACCGCTTTGCCGTGTGTTATGTGATAAAAAGCATTGAAAACACATAAGCACGATAAATGACCAAAAAAATACGGGCTCATATACTGAAATGAGGTGATTTTATGTGTACGATTACTTTGGCAATGATCATCAAGAATGAAGAAACCGTCCTGGAGCGATGTTTGCAATGTGCGTCACCGTTGGTCGATGAGGTTGTCATTGTCGATACCGGAAGCAGTGATCGCAGCGTTGAAATCGCTAAGCAATTTACCGATCGCGTTTACTCCTTTGCATGGATCGATGATTTCGCTGCTGCCCGCAACTATGCCTTTTCGCTTGCACAGATGGACTACATCTTATGGTTGGATGCCGATGATATTATTACGCCGGAAAACCAACAGAAATTTTTGGATTTAAAACAGAACTTAAATCCGCAAACCGATATTGTGATGATGAAATATCATGTGGGATTTGATGCACAAGGCAACCCGACTTTTTCATATTATCGCGAACGATTGATTCGCAACAGTGAAAAATTCCGTTGGGAAGGGGCAGTACATGAAGCTATCACACCAAGCGGTGTCATACACTATGCCGATATTGCAATCACTCATCAAAAATGCGGACCGCATGATTCTGATCGTAACCTGCGTATTTTTGAAAAACTGCTTCGGGAAGGCAAGCAATTATCTTTGCGCGAACAGTATTATTACGCTCGAGAACTCTATTATCACAAACAATACGAAGCGGCGATACAACGCTTTAACGATTGTATTGCGCATAAAGAGACATGGATTGAAAATCGTATTGATGCCTGTCACTTGCGCAGTGATTGTTACAACGCACTGGGAGATCGTCATCAGGCTCTTTGTTCTTTACTGGAAAGTTTTGTCTACGATGTACCGCGCGCAGAGATCTGTTGTGCCATCGCCATGTTGTTTCTTCAAGAAAATAACCTTGACTTGGCAATTTATTGGTATGAAGAGGCACGAGCCTGTACACCGAATGAAACAAGCGGAGCTTTTGTCCAGCCGGATTGTTACAACTTTATTCCCAATTTACAGCTAAGCATATGCTACGATCGCAAACAGGAATACGAAAAGGCGTTGGCCGCTCATCAAAGAGCCGCCGCCTGTAAACCGAATCATCCGCTGATTCAAAAAAACGCAGCGTATTTTCAAACGCTGCCTATCGCATATAAATATTTTGTGACTACTTGTGATACGGTATATGATGAAGAATCGTAAACGCACGATAAAGCTGCTCATATAAAAGTACACGCACCAGTTGATGGGGAAAAGTAAGTGAGGACAACTGCCAGCGGAAATTTGCGCGCAGCTGCACCTTTTCACTCAAGCCTAAAGAACCGCCGATGACAAAGGTAATATCGCCTGTTTCATATGTTTGGACACGATCGATTTTTTCCGCCAGTTCTTCACTGCTTAACATCAGTCCCTGCAAATCTAACAGGATGACAAAATCATTGGGACGAATTTTTTTTAGAATTCGCTCACCCTCACGATCCTTCACCTGTTCCATCTGCGCCCGAGATAATGTTTGCGGTGCGATTTCATCCGCTACTTCGATCAATTCACTCTTGACCAACGGCTGTAAACGCTTTTGATATTCATTAATTAAACTGCGCATTGCTTTTTCACGACACTTACCGACCGCGATGATTCTAATCATTGCAACGTTACCTCAATTTCTTTTACCTGACCGTTACGTCGAATTGTCAAAACGGTGTGATCACCGACTTGTTTCGCATATAGTGCCTGACGGAAACTTTTCACAGAAGTTATTTCCATATCATCCAATTTGACGATAATATCCCCGGTTTCCATACCGGATTTTTGTGCTGGGCCTCCGCGAATTACCCGCGTTACCACAATTCCCTCCTCATCCTCTATGCCCTCGCGCATACGCTGAAAAACACTGAGTTGGGAAAGATCAATCGCATTGATACCGAGATTCGGACGTACAACCTTTCCGTTTTGTTCCAGTTGACTCACAATCGGAATCACTTCATTGACGGGAATCGCAAAACCAAATCCTTCGACTTCGGTATCGGAAATCTTCATGGAATTGATGCCGATCAGTTCTCCGGCCATATTGATCAACGGCCCGCCGCTGTTACCCGGATTGATCGCCGCATCAATCTGAAATACGGTCATATCCCAATCCTGTGAAGAAGAAACCGTACGATTGGTTCCGGAAATCAAGCCGCCGGAAACACTGCCCTGATACTGCACGCCAAGGGGACTGCCCATCGCAATAACATACTCTCCCTTATTCACAAGCGAAGAATCGCCGATTGTAAAGGCTTCCACTTTACTGTCCGTCTTCACTTTTATCAATGCCAAATCTGTTAAACTGTCATAGCCGACAATCGTTCCTGTTTCCGTAGTCTGATCGGCAAACGTAATATTGACGCCCGTACCGTCTTTAATCACATGGGCGTTGGTAATGACATAAACCTCGTCATTTTCAATCTTATAAATCGCTCCGCTGCCCGAACCGATCTCCTGATCGCGATAGGTGGAGATGACTGTTACCACTTTATTCTCACTTTTTTCCACCAGTTCCGTAACATTGCTGGCGATTTCAGTTCGCCCGCTGTAAACGGTACCGCTTGAGGTCGAGATACTTGAAGAATTCGCCTGCGTTTTCATTGTATAGACTTCATAAGATAACACAATATTCCATCCCAACAGGGTTAAAAGCAATATTGCCGACAATCTTTTCATCCCTTATCTCCTCCTACATAAATACCAAATTGCTCCGCAGCATGAATTCGCAGTTGCGCACTCGACAGATTTTTCCGTTTTAGTTCCTTGACGAGTGTATCCACCGCCAGTTGACGATGATTGCCCTCCTGTGAAATATGTGCCAATACAATTTCCTTGGTTTTATCTCCGATCACCTGAGTGAGAACATGGGCACTGTCCTCATTGCACAAATGTCCGTAGTCGTTGATAATACGCTGTTTGACAAAGACCGGACGGCTCGTCTGCATTAACATTTCAATATCATGATTGCTTTCAAACACATAATAATCCGCATTGATCAGATAAGGCATTACATCCTGACGGATATAACCCGTATCGGTCACATAAACCATTTTTCCAAATTCTCCCTCCAGCACAAAACCAATCGTTCCTTCACAGTCATGGCTCATCGGAAGTACGGTGATATCCAATTCTTTGATCCGAATCTTATCATAAGGACGCAGGGAATGGGCGTCTTCCCGATCTAATTTGGCACAGGAAAAAGCCGGCAGCATCTCAAACATTTTCAACTGAGAAACATGATCCTTATGTGTATGCGTAACAAGCAGTGCATCTGCCTTATGGTAATCATATTGAATTCGCGCAAAACAATCATTAAGATAGCGCTTAGTGGTACCGCAATCAATAATCAACTGAGTGGAACCGGTTTTGATCAGGCAACAATTACCCTTAGAGCCACTCGCCAACAATGCAAACTTCATCATTGGCCTACCATCGTTTCCGGATCAACTCGCACTCCGTTATAGCGGATTTCAAAGTGAACATGTGGACCGGTCGCATAACCGGTCATACCGATATCGCCGATCGCTTCGCCCTGTTGTACCACAGTGCCGACCGGATAATAACCCGGACCACTCATATGTCCGTAATACGTCTGATAACCGTTGTTATGGTCAATGATAACATTATAGCCACCGATATAGTCATAAGTATTCGCAATGATGGTACCACGATCACTTGCCAATACCTGACCATAGAAATTATAACGATTTTGCACATCAGTTGCCGCATGACCGCTATAACAATACCAGCTGCAAGTTATGGAAGCAACCTCTACCGGCCAACGGAAATGTCCGCTTCCGATATGCGGATAAACTTTCGTACCAACCCGTTTTACTTCGCGAACCGGCTGTTTGGTTATGACGCTGGAAATCTTTTTACCGTTGCCGTTGCTTTGTCCGTTCACAAATGTTTCCTGATAACGGGCATTTTCACTGCCTAATTCTTGCTTTGTATCGATCACTTCAATACCTTCCCGCAGCGTATCATCATAAACAATCAACGTGGATTCCGGATATACAACCTCTTCCACTTGATTCTCTTTCACCACTTCAAAATGAATCGGACTGTTAATCGGTGTCACATTGAGCTTTGTTCCGATCTTCACTAATTGATTCTCACTGACAAGCACATCCGAATTCAGGGATAACAAATGGTTCACTGAGATTTGATTCAACCATGCGATACCTTGGATCGTATCATATTCCTTGGTCGTATAGTACTTGGTTTCTCCATCATAGCCATAGCTTAAAATCTTCGATACTTCTTCTTTATTCTTTGCGATTTTACTGATCGGTGCCAAACCCTTTGATATATTCATATCTTCTTTAAATGCCGCACTTTCGACCCGGGTACCGTATTCATGATTCCCCAATTCCGGTATACTGCTTCCGTTACTGATTAAATCATATGAGGTTTGATCAATAAAATTCAATGCAAAATCCTCTCTGGCTTCCAAAAAATCATCTACGTTTTTTACATAGATCACCTCTCCGTTGGAGAATTCAATCTTATTAGCCTCGACACTGAACAAATCATTCTCATCAATATATTTGAGAATTTCATCATCCTTGTCTTCATACGTAAAATCATTGATTTCCTCTACGATATGTACATCCTCTCCCAAGCCCAGTTTGGTATTAGGAAAATATTCCTGATAGCGGCTTTTATAAACCGTGTTCATTAATGAATCAAGCTTTTCTACATCACGGATAACACCGATGACGCTGTCTTTATAATACACAACGTAATTGATTTTTTCTTCATCGCTCGTATCAATTACTTTTTGGGGAATGATCGCATCCTCGGTATCAAAAACTTGTGCCGCATTACCGGAAATGGTTTGCGGTTTCAGAAATGGTGCGGCAAAGGTCAGTAAAGCAGCGATCACAACGGATCCCAACAACGCATATCCTTGTTTCACACCATCCCCTCCTTTCTACATCGTTTCCGTATAATTATAAAATGCGGAAATGTTTTTGGCAAAGGCCAATTCTACCCGTCCTGTCGCACCGTTACGATGCTTGGCAATGTCCACATCGGTACGCTCGGGCGCATCCTGCTGCTCCTCGGTTTTGTCTTTATTATAGTAATCATCACGATATAAGAACATGACGATATCCGCATCCTGTTCAATAGAACCGGATTCGCGCAAATCCGATAACATCGGATGCTTATTAGGGCGTGTTTCTACCGCACGGGATAACTGCGATAAGGCAATGACCGGGCAGTTCATTTCACGAGCCAATCCTTTTAATGAACGAGAAATCTCGGAAATTTCCTGTTGGCGATTATCACCCATGTTGCGATGGCTTCCGCTGATCAGCTGTAAATAGTCGATCACTACCAAATCCAAGCCCTGTTCACTTTTCAATTTACGGCATTTCGAATAAATCTCCGCAATTTTTAAATTAGAGGAATCATCGATATAGATCTTCGCCGTACTCAACTCGGCCGCAGCTTCATTCAATTTATTAAAATCTTCATCGCTCATATTACCGGAACGCAGTTTCCCGGATTCAATGCCGCTTTTGGCACTCATAATACGCTTCATCAATGCCTGTGCCGGCATTTCTAAGGAAAAGATTGCCACGGCACCGCTGTTGTAATAGGAAGCATGCAAAAGCAAATTCAGCGCAAAGGCAGTTTTTCCCATCGCCGGACGGGCAGCCAAAATAATCAGATCACCGCGCTGAAAGCCGTTGGTCATGCGATCCAAATCAATGTAGCCGGTTTTGATTCCGGTAATGTGATCACTGGTGGTACGTAAACGCGTCAATTCCGCAATCACATTGGAAATAACCTCACGACTGCTTTGAAATTCCGTTGCCTTACGGGAACGAGTCACCTGTAAGATGTCATGTTCCGCCCGATCCATAATATCATCCAGTTCATTTTCGGTTTCATAGCCGTTTGCGGCAATCTGTTCTGCGGTTTCAATCAAGCGGCGCAAATGCGCACGGCTTTTAATCAATTCAATATAATGAACACTATTGACAGAGGACACCGCAGTATCCGATAACTTTAAAATATAATCGGCACCGCCGACCAAATGCAGTTCTTCACTGTCTTGTAAGCGAGTGATGAGTGAGGTGGCATCAATCGGTTTACCGGTCTCACTCAAATATTCCATCGCGCGAAAGATGCGCTGATGAATATCAGGATAGAAATCCTCCTTGACCAATCCCTGATCAAATACGGTACGCACGACTCCCGGATAGACAAGCATCGCTCCTAAAATCGCTTGTTCCGCCTCATTACTGTGCGGCAATTCTTTCTTCATGATTTCACCTACTCGCTGACATGGACACGAATAATACCGATCACTTTATTCTTATATAAATCGACTTTGACATCGGTATAGCCAAGCGAATTGATCGGTACGCCTTCCAATACTTTTCGCTTATCAATTTTGATGTTGTGATCTTTCATTAATTGCTCGGCAATCTGCTTGGTGGATACACTGCCGAACACTCGCCCGTCTTTCCCGCTCTTTACGGTAAATTCCAAGGTGATTTTTTCCAACTGTTTTTGAATTTCCTGCGCATCCGCTTCCAGTTGTTTTTCTTGTAAAGCCTGTTGTAAATTCTGCTCATCCAAAATTTCCATTGATTTTTTCGTTGCTTCTACCGCCAGACGGCGACGCAAGAGAAAATTGCGGCCATAACCGTCCGCAACGGTAACGATATCACCCTTTTTCCCCAATTTGTTTACATCATTCAGTAGTATGACCTTCATGTTCCTGTTCCTCCTGTTCCGCCAAATATTGATCAATCGTTGCCTTTAATTCGGCTTCGATATCCGCTACTTTGGCATTTTCGCGTGAAAGAGCCGCTGCGCTGAAATGTCCGCCGCCGTTCATCTGTTCCATAATTACCTGTACATTCACACTGCCTTTTGAGCGTGAGGATACCGCAACCGTACTGGTTCCAGTATAGGCAATGACAAAGCTGGCTTCAATTCCTTTGATATTTAACATTTCATCCGCCGCCTTTGACATCATCGTTCGATGAAAAATTCTTGGATCACTCACAGCCGCGATCAACAGCTGATGCTGATATATCTTAGCATATTTCATGATGTTTGTCTGTTCTTCAAACTCATCATAGCTTTCTTTTAACATATTTTCCGCCTGCATCGCATTGACACCGATTTTACGCAAATAGGCAACAGCCTCAAAGGTACGGCTGCCGGTTCGCATCTTAAAGCGATTGGTATCCACAAGAATACCGGTATACATCAAAGTCGCTTCTTCTTCGGAGATATTCACTTTATTGGACTGATACGGCAAAAATTCCGTAATCAATTCACACACTGAAGAAGCACTGCTTTCAATATACACAAGCAGGGGATTATCAATGAAATTCTCACCACGGCGATGATGATCAATGATCATCACCTGTTCGGCCGCTTCTAAGGTCAACGGCGCACCGCACTGATTAGGAGAATTGTGATCCACAACGATCACAAGATCTTTATCCGTGATCATACGGGATGCCCGCTCATCGTCCAAAAACTCATGACGTTCGCTTAAATGAGTGTCATAGAGCTGTAAAGCCTCCTGAAGCTGTCCTTCAATACCGCCGCTTTTACTGACGATATACGCCGGTACCTCATAGGCATTACATAAACGACTTACACCGATCGCAGCGCCCATACAGTCAAAATCCATTTCCTTATGTCCGAGGATGAAGACGCGCTCTGCTTCCAATGTTGCTTCCTTTACCGCCTGTGCCATGACGCGCACCCGAACCTTACTGCGCTTTTCTTTGGCTTCGCTGTTGCCGCCGTAATACTTCACGTTTTCACCGTATTTTTTCACCGCAACCTGATCACCGCCGCGGCTTTGTGCCAGTTCCAACAAGTCATTGACCATCTGATCCAACAGTCGATAATCATTGGTGCCGCGCGCATATGACATGGAAAGGGTGATTGACACATCAATCTCCTCAGCCGCAGTTCGAATCTCATTTAAGATTGAAAAACGATCCCGGACAATTTCGGTATAAATCCGTTCATCCAAAATGACCAAAAAGCGATCAGAACGCAGCCTTCTTACAAACATGCCGTATTTTTTAGCCCAATCCAACACCGGTTGACGTAAATTGGTATTGATGAGTGCCATCTTTGCCTCATCCTCATATTGTTGTAATTCGATGTAATTATCCAGCTGCAACAATCCCACAACCAATGATTCTTGCGTATATTTGGTTTTCAGTACCGTATAATCCGTCACATCTCTGACATACAGCACCTGTGCATATTCTTTGCGGGTAATCTCATAAACCTTATCGTGATCCTTACCGATGATCACATCCACATCATCCTGAAACAGCTGATTCACTTCAGGAATCCATGATGACAGTTTTTTACCGACCACATTGATTTTTCGCTCACTTAAGACATCATTGATCCATGTGGCAACATAGCTTTCATCATAGGTGATAATACCAATCTCACCGAAATTGAGTGCATCCTTGGCGTCATTCCCCAGAATGCGTGAGATATCAATATCACGTGATTCCTTTTCACTTTGAAAGCGATACATGATCCATACGATCATAACGATGTTAATCAGCAGCATCAACCATAATAAATAATTGTGCATTTCCATGCCCGAAAACTGAAACATCATAGTCGCCGCCAATTCGGTCAATACGAGAATTCCGATCTGTACTTTAAGATTTTCCAAGCGTTCCATTGATTGCACCTCGTTTCCATTTTCGCCGTAGTTCGCTCATAATGCTGGCTACACCGAAAAAGGCAATCAGCCATCTCGTCCATGTGAACGTCAGCATCATCAAGCACAACAGCGTCAAAATGACTCCCATGAACGGTCGGCGTATCATGATCGCAAAACACAGCGCATCCATGATACACTCCGCTGCCAGCAGTAATAAGTCGATGACATACAGGGCGATAACCAAACCCAAAATATTTCCCTCTAATTTTAACACATTTCGCAGTAAAAATAACAGCCAAATAAAAATACTGATCCATCCCAATGCTTTGGGCATTGCACAATCAAAGACACTTTTTAAGGTTGGAGCCTGTAATTTCATTCTTCTAAGTAAAACGACCGCAAGCAAATGGACGCAAATGGTCTGTAATACAGCGGTAAGCACGGTAAAAATCACCGTTACCCCAAAGGCCAGTTGCACCACATTGATGTTGCCCAGCTGCAAGTATTCGCCCAACTGTTGTGCAATCATCAAGTCTTCATTGACATCATATCCAAAGGCGCTCGCAAACAAAATGGTAGTCACGATATAAGAACCGAGAGTGAACACGAAAGTGAGCGCCAGTAAAATCGTATTGAGCCATTGACTGCGCACCCCCTGGCCATACACAACTCCGCACAATAAAGCGGAAGCAAGATAAAATATCGTCGTCGGCATTGATATCATCACCGATAAAAACATCATAGCTGCACCGGGAACCAATGCCGCTTTCCAACCGTATTTCACCGTATAGATCAAAATCGGAAAGGAAAGTATCCAATACATCATTAGTTCTAACATACCGGCTAACTGTTGATTGATAAATAAAAACAATCCGACAATCGCCACCATCATAGCACCTTCGGTAATTCTTCTGGTCGATGTATTCATATTTTATCCTCCTTCTGCCTTATTACGGCAAGATAGAATAAAACCTCCACCACACGGATGAAGGTTTTTTTATTTATTCACTGACGTAAGGAAGCAGTGCCATCTGACGGGCACGCTTAATTGCCGTTGCCAGCATCCGCTGATATTTTGCTCGCGTTCCGGTAACACGACGCGGAACAATTTTTCCGTTAGCGGAAATATAGCGTTTTAATAATTCTACGTCTTTGTAATCAATATACTCGATTTTATTCTTCGTAAAGTAGCAAACTTTCTTGCGTCCCATACGCTGTTTTCTAAATGCCATATTCGAATATCTCCTTTCTGTTAAAACGGTAAATCATCGCTTGCGATATCCAATGTATCGGCGCTTGAGAAATCTGTATCAAAACTGTCGGCCACCGGCTGATCCGCTTGGTAACCTCCTTGATTTTGATTGGCAACGGGTTCCTGCGGTACATATCCGCTTTGTTCCGCAGCCGCCTTTTTACTTTCCAAAAACTGCACGCTGTCCGCAACCACTTCCGTCACATAAACGCGTTTGCCGTCTTTGTCATCGTAATTGCGGGTTTGAATGCGACCCTCAAGTCCAAGCAAAGCACCTTTTTTTACATACTGTGCCATAAAATCCGCTGTGCGGTTCCATGCGACACAATTAATAAAATCTGCATCCTGTCCCTGAGAAGGAACACGGCGATTGCAGGCGATGGTGAAAGACACAACGGAAGCTCCCGACTGCGTTTTACGCAACAGCGGATCTCTTGTAATCCGTCCGACTAAAACGACTCGATTAATCATAGCTCGTCCTCACTTACGCTTCGCCTTGCGTTTTTACGATTAGGTAACGTACGATATTCGGGTTGATGCGAGTTAAACGATCAAATTCCTGAATACCCTCATTGTTGGCAGTTACATTCACCACAACATAGTACCCTTTGTTCATGTGTTTGATTTCATACGCGAACTCTTTCACGCCCCACTCATCCACTTTGTCAATGGAACCGCTATGATCAGTGATGATTTTGTGCATATCCTCCATCACCTTAGCGCGGGCGGCATCATCCAATGATGCGTTCACGATGTACATGATTTCGTATTTTTTCATTACGTACACCTCCTTATGGTCTGTGGCCCTATCCTTTGATAGAGCAAGGAGTAGAGATATTCTACCCGTTTTAAAATTATAGCAGTTTTCCCGCTTCAAGTAAACAGTTTTTTTCACTTTTCGCTGTGCGCCACAGGCAGAACACAGAAATCCATTCGCAGCAGTTTCTTTCCATTTGGCAAGGAATGCCCGTTTCGTTCTGTCTTCTGATAGCCAATCTGATTCATCGCTTCCGTTAGCGCAGATTCATCCACAGAATAATATATCTCATTTAAACGATCAAAAACTGCGGTGTAGGGAGAATCCGATACAAAATTCGCATCCGTATTCACTTGAATGATACAGGACACGTAGCGCGGATTCACCCTTCTGATTATGTTTTGAAAATGATGATAGCCGATATATTCAATTAAAAGATTTGCGATCAGCAACGGCGCCGCAGGCAAACAAACATTTGTATCACTTAAATCGCAACAAATCGGCTCATACATCGTAAGTAATTCGGGATAGCGCTCTACACTTGCCGCTAAATAATCTTTGTTTATATCGACACCGTAAACCTTATCAAAGCGACACGGATCAATATGTTCCAAGCCATTACCACCGGCAATGCCCAATATCATAACGGTTTTTACCGGATAAGTGTAAAACTGTTCTTTCATGATTTCATTCAACGTCTGAAGCTGATGCACACTGTCTAAACGCATATGATGCTCATAATCTTGTAAGTCAATATCTTTCCATGGATGGTTCATCGTTCCACCTTCTTTTATTACGTTAATTCATTACACATATGGCGAAGCATCAACACCGATCAAACGAACACTATACTATTCGCCCTTATGCTTTAAAACATGAACCAACTGTTTCCATTTTAATGTATTACCATAAGAAAGCGTACCGCGGCGATACAATTTAGCTCCGATCCAGCCCATGAGCAAGGTTGTGGCAGCCAAAATGATCAAAGAGATGACAATCTGAATCGTGGACACACTGCCCATAGCGACATTCACAAACATACACATCCATGAAGAAAGCGGCACATACATCATAATCTGCGCCAACAGACTGTCCGGCATACTCAAAGTGAAAACACTGATCATAAATACCGCAATAATCATTAGCTGAATCGGCAAAGTTGCCCCATTGACCTCTTCCACCTTGGAACACGATGCGCCAATCGCACCGAAAATGAAGCTGAACAATAAATAGCCTAAGATGCCGAACACCGCAAATGTCATCAGCACGGATGATGGGATTTGTAAATAAGGATCCAATACATGATGTAAGCTATCGGCATTGATCTGATAAGCAACCAATACCGCACCGATCATCAATGCCGTTTGAATCACACCGGCGATGGCACCGGCAATAACTTTACCGAATATCAACGCGTTAGGTGAACAACTGGTTGTCAAAATCTCAATCGCCCGATTGCTTTTCTCACTGGCTACGCCGACACCGATCTGATTACCATAAATCAAAATCATCATATAAAGAATAAAAATCAATATATAAGTATAAAAATAATTACTGAAACCATCGGTTCCCAATACCCTCATTTCACCACTAATCTGGGTTTGATAGATCTGTTGGATTTGAGCGGCATCATAACCCAGCTTTTGACATTCATTGATCTGATACTGCTCCTGCAGTAAGGCAGAAAAGCGATCACCGGTTGTATCCATCAGCGATGAATTTTTCACATAGTAAGTATAGTGAAGATCATCATGAATTTCAAATCCGGCATCCGCACTGTCCTCATTGATTTCTTGTTTTAAAGCGTCCAAATTCGATACAGTACGAACCTCATATTCGGGAAAATGGCGTTCAAGCAGTTCCTCATTATCCAAAATATGCTGTGCGTCCACAACCAACATGATCATTGGATCTTCCCCTTCACTCACTTCTCCTTCGCTTCCTCCCCCGCCGACATTACCGCTATCATCGGATTGAAACAGTCCCGGCAGTGCTATTAACAGAAACGCTCCTGCGATTACCAATACAGTAGAAATGATAAAAGATTTCTTTTTGATCATCGTTAACAATTCAAATTTCAATACAATGAAAAAGTCTTTCATTACTCATCACCTGCCTTTGCGACAAATATATCCGTTAAGGATGCTTCATATAAACAGAATTTTTCTAAGTCCACATGATAATTCATCAGCCGTTGTAACAACTCGTTTTTCTGTAACGGATCCTTTAACTCCACAATACAGTCATCCGTTCTTTCTTCATAAATCCTCAGTAAATCGCCACACTCATTTTGAAACAGCGCTCGCAGTGTTGCCCGATCCGGATTTAAAGCAGAGACCACAAGACGATTATCACCGTATGATTTCTTCAACTGTTTCAAATTCCCTTGTAATACAACATTGCCATGATGCAAAATCACAATATCCTCACAGAATTCCTCTACATAATTCATCTGATGGGAAGAGAATATCACCAATTTCCCCGCGGCGATCTGTTCTTGAACCACCTCTTTCAATATCTGCGAATTCACCGGATCCAATCCGGAAAAGGGTTCATCCAAAATGATAATGTCCGGATCACACATGAGGGTTTGTGCCAACTGTACCTTCTGTTGGTTGCCCTTGCTCAACGTATCGAGAACCCGATTCTCATATTCGGCGATCCCCAAACGCTTCAGCCATTTCTTTAAATTACTTTTGGCTGTCGCATGAGAGAGTCCGCGCAGGGCAGCCAAGTAAATCAACTGTTCCGATATTTTCTTTTTCGGATAAAGTCCGCGCTCTTCCGGCAGATATCCGATATTATAGGCTTTGGCGCGAAACGGCTTCCCATCCATCAAAATTTCACCGCGGTTTGCCTTAAACACATCCATAAGAATACGAATTGTTGTCGACTTGCCGGCTCCGTTGCGGCCTAACAAACCC